>JBFGLD010000857.1:0-3577 GCA_041576335.1 Anaerolineae bacterium
GTCCGGGCGATTTGATTCTCAATCGCCTGCGTCTTGATATGATCAAACGGGGAGATATGCTCGATACCGAGGATGTAATCGATATTTTAGCTATTAATCTGATCGGTATTGTGCCTGATGATGAGGTCATTATTACGTCTACGAACCGGGGGCGTCCTGCAGTGATGGACAATAATTCAACGGCTGGACAGGCATTCAAAAATATTGCCAGGCGCTTGATAGGCGAAGAGGTGCCCTTTATTGAACTGCACCAAAACGAGTCTCTGATGCAACGTTTTGCCAAGTTCTTTAAATCAGTGTATTAATCGCCGGTATGTGAAATATCTAGGCCTGTTGGCGACCGGAAATTGATCTTATGACGAATAGCCTGCTGCGGCCCGTGGTAATCGGTTTTGCCAAAAACTGGATTGTGCCTGTCGATTTCATCAAGTCTGTTGAGTGGGGGAGCCTATGAATTTGTTTCAGCGACTGCTCGGGCGCACAACGCCCACAAGTCGAGAGATTGCCAAAGATCGTCTTCAATTGGTTCTGGTTCAGGATCGGGTAAACCTTTCGCCTGAAAAGATGAACCAGTTAAAGGATGAACTGATCAAGGTTATCTCAAAGTATGTTGAGATTGAGACGGAGGGGATCCAGATTTCCCTGACGAAAAGTGGTCGCCGAAGTCGGCTAACGGCAGATATTCCTGTAATTGGGGCACGGCAACACTAAGCACAACAGGTTAAGGATCTGGCAGCGCGCTTATGGATCGTAGAATTTGGCGACAATTTGACCTGGTTTTGGTGGCTATTGTTATTTTACTAACCTTATATGGCGTTATCATGATTTTTAGCGCCAATCAAAACCAGGAAGATTTAAGAGACCTGTGGCGAACCCAGTTGGTTCGAGCCGGAATCGGTTTGGCCGTAATGGTGCTGGTGGCTGCCTTTGACTATCGTTATTATGCTAACCTCTATAAAGTTTTTTACGTCATTATGCTGCTGCTGCTCGGAACGCTGTTTCTTGCCGCCGAATTGACGGCAGGGACCTTACGCTGGCTGGATTTATTGCTTTTCCCGGTTCAACCCAGCGAGATTGCCAAAATTGTGGTTATTATAACCTCGGCCAAAATTTTGGCCGACCGTGACGGCCAAATGGACAAATTGCAGAATCTGCTTGTTTCCGGAGTGGTGGTGGTGCCCCCCCTGGTATTAATATACCTCCAGCCCGATTTGGGTACGACGGTAATTATCGCCGTTGTTTGGTTGGTAATGGCGCTGATGGGCGGTATCCACTTGTTTCACATTGGCCTGCTGGCCATTGGCGGGCTCATTGCCAGCCCCCTGGTGTGGTTGACCATGGTCGAATACCAGCGCGAACGTGTTTTGCTATTCTTGAATCCCCAAGCGAATCCGGATGCTTATTACAATATTCAGCAAGCGCTCATAAGCATCGGTTCCGGAGGCGTATTAGGTAAGGGTTTTAGTATCGGAACCCAGAATCAACTCCACTTTTTGCGCGTGCGTCATACCGATTTTGTTTTTTCGGTAATTGGTGAAGAGTTGGGATTGCTCGGCTCGATTCTACTTTTCGTTATCATTTTAGTGCTGATATGGCGCGTGATGCGGGCGGCCGATTTGACCGGCGATCCATTTGGGCGGTTGATCTGTATCGGCGTGGCCGCCCTGATTTTCTTCCAATCGTTTGTGAATTTAGGCGTGAATTTAGGCCTGCTGCCGGTTACCGGCACGCCTTTGCCCTTTGTCAGCTATGGTGGCAGCTCATTAACAGCGTTTTTGATTTCTATTGGCTTGGTCCAAAGTGTTCTAATGCGCCGCAAGTCGCTAGATTTTGAACAGGTCTAAAGGGAGTGTCAGATTAAGAGGTTTCTTGCCAGACGCCCTGAAACGTGGGGCCTTATTATCTTAACCTTGTGGGCCTTGGTATTAGCCCTAGTGCCGCTGGCTAACCTGCTTTTATTAACCGTATCGACCGGCCTCGATCGTGCAGCAACCCAAAGCCAAATTTGGATTATCTTTATCCTGAATGTGTGCTTCAGCCTCGGGTTTGGCGCCAGTGCAATTGGACTTTGGCAGCAGCGTAATTGGGGGCGACGTCTTTTTCTGTGGATGATTGTTCTCTGGTTCGGTTTGAATATGCTGGGCCTCTTTGTCCCGGAGTTATTGTTTTCCGCTAACCAAAGCCAGACGACGAGTAGTCTTGTGCTCAATGGATTACGCTTTGTGGTGGGGCTAATTCTCCCGCTCTGGTACTTGAATCTGCCTCATATTAAAGTTCTCTTTCAAGATTACGAAGCAGCATGAAGCTGGCAAGAAACGAGCATTGGCCGCCCCTAATCAGGGTCAGTCAGGATGTGAATAACCGGCCTCGTCTCCCTGAGCTGCGACGGTTGGGTCCCGGTAAATTCACGGTTGAGGATGTAATCTCGCATGACCATACCGTCTAAGCCCGTGCGCGTGCGCTATGCTCCCAGTCCAACGGGTGACTTTCACGTTGGGGGAGCCCGTACCGCGCTTTTTAATTACCTCTTTGCCCGTCATCACGGCGGGAAATTTATTCTACGCATCGAAGATACGGATCAAAAACGGTATGACCCCCAGGCGCTGACCTGGCTCGTGGATGGCCTGCGTTTCCTGGGGCTGGATTGGGATGAGGGCCCGGTTGTGGGCGGAGATTACGGACCCTATATCCAAACCGAGCGATTAGATATTTACTGGAAACAGTGCCAGCAGCTTATTCGAGCTGGCCGGGCCTATCGCTGTTTCTGTACTCCGGAGCGGTTAGAAGCGGTCCGTCAGGAACGCCAGCGCCAAGGCTTATCGATCGGTTATGATCGCCACTGCCGCACGCTTGACTCCACTGAAACGGCCGCGCGGGCCGCTCAAGGCGAAAGCTTTGTCGTGCGGCTCAAAGTACCACTCGACGGTCATATAATCGGCCGCGATGCAGTTCGCGGCGACATAACCTTTCAAAATGAAAACTTGCAAGATAGTGTCTTGATGAAATCCGACGGTGTTCCCACATATCATCTGGCAAACGTCGTCGACGACTATCTAATGGAGATTAGTCACGTTTTACGGGGCGACGAATGGGTGAACAGCCTGCCGCTGCACCTCCATTTATACAATGCTTTTGGTTGGGATCCGCCCGTGATGGCCCACCTGCCCCTTATTCTTAACCCCGCCGGTAAGGGCAAAATGAGCAAACGTGAAGGTCGTGCGCCTGATGGGCGGGTACTGCCCGTTTTTGTACGTACGTTTAAGGAAAAAGGTTATTTGCCGGAGGCACTGGTCAATTATTTGGCCCTTTTGGGTTGGAGCTATGACGACAAAACCGAAATAATGAGCCGGGAAGAACTTGTTGAGCGATTCAGCCTGGAGCGGATCAAGGCCGCACCCGCCGCATGGGACTATGAGAAATTGGATTATTTCAACGGTGTTTACATCCGTAATCTGGGCATCGAAGACCTGACCGATCGGCTAATGCCTTACTTGGAGGCAGCCGATATTAATGCCGATCGCGCCATCATGCTCAAAATTACACCCCTCATTCAAGAACGCTTATCCGTGCTAAGTGA
>JBFGLD010000858.1:0-3576 GCA_041576335.1 Anaerolineae bacterium
CCACTCTTGGGTGGTGATCATATCTTTGCCGCGAAGGTAGGTTTGCATGGTTAACTCCTTGGGTGCACTGTTAGTGTAAAAATATGAAGGACTCGAAAAATTTTGATACGTCGTAGCGTAGAAGGTAATGCTTAATGCGTGGGATCAACTCGCTTACGGACTACGGACTACGAGACTTATAGCAGAAGATGTTTTTTGTTGTGTTGCTTGTGCTAAAGTTTCAACGTTGCCGGCAGCAGTGCATAAAACTCCGTGGCCTTGACTACCTCATCCAGCGGGACGCTGTCCTCGGTGGTGTGAGCGGTTAACTCATCACCGGGGCCAAAGCCAATAGAAGGAATGCCGGCTTTGCCGGCCCAGTAAATACCGTTGGTGCTGAAGCCCCACTTGCCGGTCGGCGCATCCGGTAGGCCGATGGCTGTGCGCGTTGTCTGCCCGGCGACTACGAGCGGGTGATCTTCATCGTAGGCCCAGGCCGGGAAATATTTCTCAACCGGAAAGACAAAGCCAGTGTAACTGGGCTCATCGTAGAACAACTCTTCGATAGTGATGCTGCCCCGGTGCTCCGCCGGAATAGTGGCTTCAAGCTGACGGCGCACATCTTCCCTGGTTTCGCCAAAGGTCATGCGGCGGTCAATGTAAATAGTACATTCATCCGGCACGGCATTGATGGAGGGGGTACTCACGGCCATATCGCTGACGGTAATCTTGCCGTGCCCCAGAAACTCATGATCGCCTAGTTGCGGCTCCAAGTTGCTGATGGCCTCGATGATGGGCAGCATTTTGTAGATCGCGTTGTCGCCCAGCTGGTTAGCCGCGGCGTGGGCGCTTTTGCCTTTGGCCGTGATTTTCAACTCCAGCCGGCCTTTATGACCCCGATAAACCTGCATCTTGGTAGGCTCGCCAATGACCACGAAAGCGGGCTTGACTTTGGGATCCGCCTCGACAAAGCTGTTCGGGGCGATGCCGTCGCACCACTCCTCCATATTGCCGAAGTAGTACAGCGTAAATTTGTTGGGGTCAATCAGCCCCAGTTCGCGGCCCAGGACAATGCCGTAGATCATTCCGGGGGTGGAGCCTTTTTCATCGCAAGCACCGCGAGCGTAAAAAACACCGTCTTCGATTTTTCCCTCGAACGGATCCCACTCCCAAGCGCTAGGGTTGCCGATGCCGACGGTGTCGATGTGGCTGTCGTAGACAATAACGGTGGGACCGCTGCCCATGCGGCCAAAGATGTTGCCCATTTTGTCGAAGCGGACCTCGTCGAAGCCGAGCTGACCCATTTCCCCGGCAATGCGCTGGCCTACCGCGCCAATTTGGCTGTCCATACTGGGAATCGCGCAGATGTCGCGCAAAAATTGAATGATGGTCTCACGCCGTTTTTCGACTTCTTCGTGGAGGGTTTGGATGAGCGCTGCGTTATTCATTACAGAAATTCCTCCTTGAAATAGTATAGATTGGGTTAAATTAATGAACCTGATGTTGAATTAAGCGTAATTGCCGCCATTCGCCTCGAAAGTAGGGGAGGCTCTTAGTTACCCCCGCAAAACGCCCCAGCGCAGGCTATCGGCGATGGCCTGAACCTGGTCGTGGACCCGCCAGGTTACCAGGGGCAGTTGTTCTGCGGCAATCTGCAGACGGAGCTGGGCTATAATTTCGAGCAGGGGTTTGCGGGCGGCTTGTGCCGCCTTAACGGCCCTACTGTATCTCTGTTGGTACTGCTCAAACGAAAAATCGTGCGGAGCTTGTGTAGCCTGTTCCTGCTGTAGGGTTGTTGCGGCCGTTTTTAAAAGGTGAGCAACTTCGGTGCAGGTGGTCCCAATTTTCGCTAAAATTTCTCGAGCCGCACCGTGGAAGGCCAACGGGCTGATAGCGACGGGTTCCGGGGCAGGACGGGTTTCTTGTGACTTTTCAGTTTCAAGGATGTTCGAAAAACCATTTTCTAATTGGCTAATGGATTCCACTGCTTTTTTTAGGGCGGCATCCGCCTCTCTCAATCCTCGCTGGGCCTCGCTCAAAATATAGGAAGTTTTGAGCGGGTGATCAGCCGCTTCGGCAGGGATTGCGGCTTCAGTCGGGGGGAGACTCAAGATGTGCCCCAAGGTTTCGGCTTTAAGGGCGGTGTGGGCCAGAGCCTCGGCTTGAGCGGCCAACAGGCCGCGCAAATAATTTAAGATAAAGCTGCCGAGTGGCGCAGTGCGGTCGTCCAGCAGCAAAGCCAGGTCGGTTTGGCTCACGTCATCCTCGGCGTCGTACTGCCCGGATAGCCTTTTGCGGGCTACCTTTAGCCCGCTGTCAACGATAAGTTCACCGTTGAGCCTAAGCCGGTAGACCGGTGTTTTGGTCCTGGCAGTTGTTTTGATGGTTAGAACGGTGTCATTCCCCCCGCTGATGAGGACATTTCCGCCGGAAATCGCCGTCAATTCATCACCTTCGACCGTACTTCCGGGTATCAGACCCGGCCAAAGCGCGCGTCGAATTCGCCAAAACTTTTGGCGCACCGAACCATCGCTTCGGATCGGGGCACGCTCGGCCCAAACAGGTCCGCTGCCAATTTCAACTTGATCCGGATCAACCTCGATAGGTTGCTGCAAGTGCAAGATGGTATTTTCTGCGGTGTTAGCTGTGCCGGATACAACGGTGTCCAGCTCATCTTCTGCCGTCAGACTCAGCGAGCGAATCGCAGGCAAGCCGGGAGGGATGTCGGATAACGCAGCATAGAGGGGAATTTGCCAGCCGGCTGTGGTCAACACATGGCTGTCGGCAGCCTCTATCTCCGCCTCTAATTCCTGTAAGAACTGCTTGGCATCGCGCTCGATTGGAGTCTCAGCGTTTGCCCAGGTTTGGGGAAAGGTCACCGCACTAACGGTGCGGAAATGAGTATCGTACGCTTCATTGAGGGCCGCGATGCCCTGGTATCGCTTGCGAAGCCAAATGGGCCATTTAACCTCGGTTAGGTGGCTCTTACTTTGCCCGGGCAGCCAACCCCGAGCCGAGGCGCGGTTATGGCGCAGGGCGATGATCGGCCCCTTCGGCCACTGCTGGTCGGCCAAGACGTGGCTGAGTCCCGTGTACCAGCTGCTGGTCGCCGTGGGGAGCAGCGTTTCGAGGTCGTGTGGTTTTTTTAACAACCAGGCCGGGAGACCTTGCCCTATCACACCACTATTGGTGAAGGGACCTACTTGAAGCATGCAGACCAGATCAAACGTAGAACACATGCTTAGTAAACCCACGACATCACGTCGCGGGCTAGTTTTGCCGGTTAGGTCAAGCGTGCCTCGCTCAAGCTCGTGAAATCCCCACGGTAAGGTCAGGCTCATGATATTCGCCCCCATTTGCTTGAGCCGGGTGAGCATCAAAGCCCATTTCTGGCGCGGAAGGCGAAAATAATCAAAGTCAAAAGCAAAGTGCGGGCCGCTTTGCTGGTCGAAATAGTTTTGCATATCTTTACTTTATCATCGAGGGGTCGGACAGATCACCCTTATGGGTCTTGATTACATATCCGCCAACGTCCGAACGACACGTGCATTGTCCTGAATTTTCGATATTGGTCGTCAAAAGTGATTAGGTCCCTTA
>JBFGLD010000859.1:0-3574 GCA_041576335.1 Anaerolineae bacterium
AGAGGACTGCTGCCGGACAAATCTCAGGCTGCCCGCCATAATTTGCCTGTTGCCGTGCTTGATGCGTCAACCAGCACAGCGGCTGCTCTAAGGGTCGTATAATTCATGCACGACCCGCCCATAATCAGTGGTGTTTTTGATAAAGTAAAAGTTGACCACCAGGCCAAAAAATGGCGGTGGAAAAGTTGACCACCTTAATCAAAACTCTGCTAGGATAGAGGTTTGCAGGAATAACCTCAATAGCGGAGTAAGGAGCATGATTAAAGTGGAAGAGAAAGAACGGATCAGACGGGCCTACTATGTTGAGAAAAAGAGCGTGCGTCAGATCGCCCGAGAGCTGAAGTATGCGCGCCAGACGGTACGCAAAGCAATCCGGTCAGCAGAACCGGAAAGGTATAAGATGAAAGAGCCGCGCCAAGCGCCAGTGTTGGGTGCTTACAAAGAGCGGATCAAGGAAATGCTGGCCGAAAGCGAGACGATGCCGCCCAAGCAACGCTACACCAGCCACCGGATCTATGAGATCATCGAAGCGGAAGGATATAGCGGAGCCGAGTCAACGGTCCGACACTATGTGGCCCAGGTGCGCAAAGCCAATAAACGGCCCAAAATCTATCTACCGTTGGAATTTGACCCTGGCACCGACGCCCAGGTCGATTGGGGTCAGGCCGATGTGATCCTGCAGGGTCAGCAGGTGACGGTCCAACTGTTTCTGATGCGGCTGTGCTACTCCAGACGGCTGTTCGTGATGGCCTTTCCCCATCAAAAGCGAGAAGCATTCTTTGCCGGTCACGTAGCCGCCTTTCACCATTTTGAAGGTATCCCGCACTGCTTGACCTATGACAACTTGAAAACGGCCGTCAAAAAAGTGTTGTTGGGTTCAGCCCGAGAAGAACAGGCCAATTTTGTAGCCTTACGGAGCCATTACCTGTTCGAGAGCCACTACTGCACCCCTGGCGCCGGTCATGAAAAAGGGCGGGTCGAAGATGGGGTGGGCTATGTGCGTCGCAACTTTCTGACCCCGCTGCCCCGAGTTGACTCCTTTGCCCAGCTCAATGAGCATCTATTGCGTCAATGTTTCAAAAATGACCAGCGTCAGATTGAAGGCCAAAGCCAGAAAGTTTACCAAGCCTGGCAGCAGGAGCTTCCCCATTTACGCCCCCTGCCGGCCTACGACTTTGATTATGCCACCACCAAAAGTGTCACGCTCAATGGTTATGGCCAGGTGGTGGTCGATACCAACCGCTACTCGGTGCCGGCGGACAAAGCCCAAGCCAAGTTGGTGGCCAAAATCTATCCCTTTGCGGTCAAGATATATCGCCCTGATGACAAGAAACCAATTGCCCACCATCCCCGCTGCTATGGTCACAAGCAAGATGTCTTTGACCCGTTACATTACCTACCCCTGTTGCAACAACGGCCGGGTGCCTTTGCTCATGCGAAACCGATCCGGCGCTGGCGAGAGCAGTGGCCCCCGATCTATGAACAGCTGCTGGCCCGCTTGCAACAGCAGTGGCCTGAGGGTCAAGGCCTCCGCCAATTTATCCGGGTTCTCAAGCTCCATCAGCATCATCCCTCCGACCTGATTGAGCAAGCGGTCGAACAAGCCCTGGCTTACAATTGTGCCCATGCCGATGGGGTCGAATTGTGTCTGCATCAATTACAGCAAGCCGAACCCAGCTTTGCTTCCCTGGATTTGAGCGACCATCCCAAATTGGGGCAGATCAGGGACCAAGCCCTGGATTTGGAGCGCTATGACCAACTGCTCCTGCAAGGAGAGTGGTCATGACCGTCGAAGCAGCCTTGTTAGAAGGTTATCTCAAACAGCTCCGCCTCAGCACCTTTATCCCCAACTACGCTCAGTTTGCTCAAGATGCAGCGGCGGCCAATGAAAGCTATGACCAGTTTCTGTTAGCCCTATGTCGGGAAGAAGTGGCTCAGCGTGACCACAATCGACAACTGCAACGACTTCGGGCGGCCAAGTTCCCGATCCGCAAGGAATTGGTCGACTTTGACTTCTCAGCCATCCCGCAGTTGAACAAGCAGCGTATTCTGGAGTTAGCTCGAGGTGAATATATTACCCAGGCCCAGCCCATCATTCTGATTGGTAACCCGGGCCTGGGCAAAACGCATATCGCCACCGGCTTGGCTGTGGCCGCTTGTCATCAACAGCATCGGGTTCGCTTTTACAATGCCGCGGCCCTGGTCAACGAGCTGACCCTGGCTCAACAGGAGCAACAATTACCCAAATTCATGGCCACCGCTCTCAAGCAGCAGCTGATCGTCATTGATGAGTTGGGCTTCATTCCCTTCTCGGCCACTGGCGCCCAGCTGATCTTTCAATTCTGTTCAACCTTGTATGAACGGGTGGCCATTATCGTTACTACCAATCTGAACTTTGCCGATTGGACCCAGGTCTTTGGCAGCGAGAAATTAACCTTGGCTCTGCTGGACCGGCTCACCCATCGGGCTCACATCATCGAGTTTATTGGCGAGTCTTATCGCTTCCGGCAGCGTCTCCAACAACAAGACCACCGGAATGATGACTAAGGGTCACTTGACCCAGCCCAGCCTGTGGGCTTGTGGATAACTTTCCGCTCTGCTCCAAGTTACCCACAGGGCCCACAGCTGCGACGGTGATGATGGTTGTTTCGTTTCTTTTTTGGTTGTCAAGGTACAGGTGGTCAACTTTTCGATGGCCAAGTGGTCAACTTTTCGGCGGCCATAATTTCTCTGTATTGGCTCAGGTGGTCAACCTTTCGACGGCCAAATGGTCAACTCTTCATTTGTCAAAAACATATAAGAAAGGTTTTGAAAAAAAAGAAAAGAGAGTATCCTCAGCAAAAAGATAAACAAACAGAGGATACAAATGCTATATGCCAAAGTAAACCAAACAGCCAGAGAAGCCTTAAATCAAGCGATCAAAACCAGCCAAAATGTCAAATGGTACCGTCGGTTGAAGGTGATAGATTTGTCCGCCAAGGGACAAAAAGTAAGCGAGATTGCCGCCATATTTGACCTGAGTGAGAATACCGTACGCGGCTATATCAAGCGCTATAATCAGGCTGGACTTGAAGGGCTAAAAGCAGACTATGGTCAGGGCCGCAACAAGACGATCACCTTGAGCAAAGATGAATTGGTTGAACTGCTCAGGCGTAGTCCGAGCCAGTTTGAAAAACTCGAAACAGGTGCCCGAAATTGGAACCAAGCCTTGCTGAAACAATACTTGTGTCACTATCATCAGATCGAGGTTAGTCAAAGTGCGATCAGTGGGCTGTTCAAACGTTTGGGCATTCCCTGGAACCGAGCTAAAAAAAAGTAACCTCACCTGATCCGCTTTACACCGTCAAAAGACAACGGGTGGAAACCTTGAAACAAAAGGCCAAAATCGGCGTTCTGAGCTCTCTGGACGCCGCTGACGTCGATTTAGAGCTACCGATTAAACCGGCCAAAATGGTTTATTTTGATAGCACCGATCTGCATTTGTGTCCTGAAGTGGGCCACACCTATCAACCTGCTGGCCAGCAACTCAAAGTTGAAACACCCGGTAACCATAATCCTTGGTATGCCCTGTTTG
>JBFGLD010000860.1:0-3571 GCA_041576335.1 Anaerolineae bacterium
ACAGCGACACCACCCAGATTAGCCACGGCGATACGGCCAAAGAAATTGGCGAGATTTATGGTCGCTATTACGACGGTATCGCCATCCGCCAATGCGACTGGGGCATCGGCAACAAATACATCCGCGACGTGGCCGAAGCCAGCCGCGTGCCGGTGCTGAATATGCAGTGCGAAGTCTATCACCCCTTCCAGATTTTGGCCGACCTATTGACCATCATCGAGAAGAAGGGTGACCCTAGGGGGCAGACCATTGCCGTCAGCTACGCCTACGCTAGCAGCTATCAGAAACCGCTCAGTGTACCGCAGAGCCTGATCCTGCTGATGACTCGCTACGGCATGAACGTGCGCTTGGTGCATCCGCCGGAGTTCAAGCTGATGCCGGCCATCGTACAGCAGGCCAAAGACAATGCCCGGCAAGCCGGCGGCAGCCTGGAGGTTATGGACGATATGGACGCCGGTTTCAAGAATGCCGATGTGGTCTATCCCAAGAGCTGGGGCTGCTGGCTGACCACCGAGGACAATGAAAAAAGCGCCACGATCGGCAAAAAGTATGAAAGCTGGATTTGCGACGAGCGCCGCATGACCCTGGCTAAAGCCGATTGCATCTACATGCACTGCCTGCCCGCCGACCGCAACATTGAGGTGTCCGATGGAGTCATCGACGGGCCTAACTCTGTAGTCTACGATGAAGCCGAGAACCGCCTGCACGTGCAAAAGGCCGTCATGGCGTTGACAATGAGTTAAAACGAAGTAGTAGGTAGCAAAGTAGCACGGCGCAGCTAATCTTTGCATTCTGCTACCCTGTTACCTTGTCACTTGAACAGGAGTGGAATATGGCCAACAAAATCGCTGTTGTCGCTATCGGCGGTAATTCGCTGATTAAAGACAAAATGCACCAAACAGTGCGAGATCAATATATTGCGGCTAACGAGACGTGTGAACATATCGTCTCGATGATTAAGGATGGTTGGGATGTGGTGATTGCCCACGGTAACGGCCCGCAGGTTGGCTTCATCCTGCGCCGGTCTGAATTAGCCGCTCACGAACTGCACGAAGTTCCGCTTGACGCCTGTGTCGCCGACACGCAGGGGGCCATTGGTTATGCCTTGCAGCAAAACCTGTATAACGAATTTCGGGAGTTTGGGCTAAACAAACACGCCGTAACCGTGGTAACCCAAGTGGAAGTGGCCGCCGACGACCCGGCCTTTCAAAATCCGACCAAACCCATCGGCTCGTTTATAGAAGAAGACCAAGTCGAGCGCCGGCGCCAGGAGGGTTGGAGTATAATTGAGGATGCCGGACGAGGCTGGCGGCGAGTCGTACCGTCTCCGCTGCCAAAGCGCATCGTGGAGGAAGCCGCGATTAAAAACCTGATTGCCGCCGGATTCGTCGTCATTGCCGTGGGCGGCGGCGGTATTCCGGTAGTGACCGCTGAAGACGGTAATTTGCAGGGCATTGCCGCCGTCATCGACAAAGATTACGCCTCGGCCCTGCTGGCCAACGCCATCGGCGCGGATTTATTTATTATTAGCACCGCCGTTGAAAAAGTGGCCCTGAACTACGGCCAACCGAATCAGCAATGGTTAAATCAGCTGACCCTGGCCCAGGCCAAAGCCTACCTGGCCGAGGGGGGCCATTTTGCCAAGGGCAGTATGGCCCCCAAAATACAGGCTGTCGTCAGCTTTTTAGAGCAGGGCGGGATGAAAGCCATCATTACTAACCCGGCAAACCTGGAACGAGCTCTTGCCGGTGAGACCGGTACGCATATTACGCCAAATTAGGGTCGGAGACGGTTTGATATGGGAATTACAAAACCTATCTAATGGATCGACAATCATTAGAAGCAAGCTAAGGCCAAGCTTATTTCTCCGTAGCCTTAGCCTGCACGGAGGACCAGTGTGATGACTCAAAACACCATCGGCCAATCCATCAAACGTATCGACGCCTACGGCAAAGTCACCGGCGAGACGCTTTATCCCGGCGATCGAACCTACGCAGCCGAACTCTGGCTGAAGGTTCTCTTTGCCCGGCGGCCGCATGCCCGGGTCATCAGCATTGACACCAGCCAGGCCGAAGCTTTGCCCGGTGTGGTGCTGGTGCTCACGGCCAAAGATGTGCCGGTCAATGAGTACGGTCTGCAAATCCCGGACCAACCGGTGTTGTGCGGGCCGGGATCAGACAAAAAGGGGGGGGACATCGTCCGCTTTGTGGGCGACCAGGTAGCTGTGGTTGTCGCCGAAAATGAGAAAATCGCGGCCAAAGCGCGTGATCTTATCAAGGTGGACTATGAGGACTTGCCCTTGGTGGATAACCCTGAGTTTGCGATGTCTGGGCAGGCTGGGCAACTTCATCCCGATACGCCGCGCAATGTTGCTTTCCACAAGCGTATTCGCAAAGGAGATGTTGGCGCCGCCTGGGCCGGCTGTGAAGTCATTGTCGAAGGTGTCTACCAGACACCCTTTCAGGAACACGCTTACCTTCAGCCGGAAGCCGGTACGGCTTACATCGACGACCAGCAGCGGATTACCGTTCACTGCGCCGGACAATGGACCTGGGAGGACCAGCAGCAGATCGCCCACGCCCTGAACCTGCCGCCGGAGCAGGTGCGGGTGGTATATGATGCCATCGGCGGGGCTTTTGGCGGGCGCGAGGATATGAGTGTGCAGATTATCCTGGCTCTGGCCGTGCTGCGCCTGAGGGAGCGTGGCCTAAATCGTCCCGTGAAAATTATCTGGAGCCGCGAAGAGTCGATTATCGGGCACTGTAAGCGTCACCCAATGCGGATTAAGAGCAAGTGGGGAGCGAAAGCAGATGGGACACTGCTGGCCGCTGAAGTTGAAATCATCAGCGATGGCGGGGCCTACATGTACACCAGCAACAAGGTGCTGGGCAACGCGGTAATATGTGCCACCGGCCCCTACGAAATCCCCCACGTCAAGCTCGATGCCTACGCGGTCTACACCAACAACATCGTCTCCGGCGCGTTTCGTGGTTTTGGTGGGCCGCAGGCTCACTTTGCCGCCGAGATGCAGATGAACAAGCTGGCTGAAAAGCTGGGGCTTGACCCGGTTAAAATTCGGCTAAAAAATGTACTGACGGCAGATAAGCTGCTGTCGGTGGGCACGCCTATCCGCGGCGGAGTCAGCCTGGCCCAGGTCATTCAAGAAACGGCGCGAGCGGCCAACTGGACAGCCCGGGCCGGAGCGCGAGACAAAACGCAGGCTGGCGAGTTGCCGAAAATTGCCAAAGGGCGCGGGTTTGCCGCCGGATTTAAGAATATTGGCTTCAGCTCAGGCTACCCGGAGAATAGCTGGGCCGAGGTTGAATTGCGCGGCGGCGTGGAGATTAAGGAAGCCATCGTTCGCCTGGCCGGGGCCGACGTGGGCCAGGGCCATCACACGGCTATGCTGCAGATTGCGGCCCAGACCCTGGGGCTTGACTTTGAAAAGGTCAGGGCCGAGGTATCAGACACGGCCTTTACCCAAAGCTCCGGCAGCGCCAGTGCTTCACGGCTGACCTTTATGGCCGGGAATGCGGTCAAACAGGCGGCCGAATTGGCCCTGGCAAAGTGG
>JBFGLD010000861.1:0-3570 GCA_041576335.1 Anaerolineae bacterium
ATGCTATGGGACGCAAGATCAACTGGTCTTTTACTGTTGATGATGCCAAGCGTGTCTTTGCTGAATACTACTCCGTATTTTTAGGTTGTTAGGGTACTAGCTTAAGATGATTGAAGCCGCGCAAATACCCCACGACAATACCAACGCTTACACCGTCGAGTTGCCCAATTTTGAGGGGCCGCTCGATCTGCTGCTAATTTTGATCGAACGGGAAGAACTCGACATTACCAAAATTTCGTTAGCTCGGGTAACGGACCGGTATCTGGCTTATTTGAATTTCTTGAGGGAGATTAATCCCGATGAGCTTACGGATTTCTTGGTTGTGGCGGCCAAACTCATTCTCATCAAATCAGAGGTATTGCTGCCACGTCCACCGGCCAGCATCCTCGAGGAGGAAGACGAGGATTTAGGGGATGAGCTGGCCCGGCAATTGATGCTCTACAAACAGTTCAAGAAAATCGCCGAATACCTGCGGGAGCTTGAGGCCAAGGGGCAGCGCAATTTTGTACGATTGACGTACGTTGGCCCCAAAATCGAGCCAAAATTGGTGCCCGGCGACATTACGTTGGAGCAGTTACGAAATGCGGGCCGCAACGCTTTGACTATTAAGCCGCCCAATCCCGACGTCAACGAGGTGGTTTCGCGTGAATTGGTGACGATAGGCCAGCAGATGGCCCGCATCCGAATGGCCTTGACGACGGGCGGCAGGGTTAGATTCCGCAGCTTGCTTGCGAATAAACGGGATCGTATTGAAGTTATCGTTACCCTGCTGGCGGTGTTAGAACTTATAAAGCGGCGCGTGGTCCGCGTTGAGCAGGACACCCTTTTTAGCGATCTGACTATACTAAAAAGTGATACAGCCCCGGCGTTGACCGAGGCTGAATGGGCAGAATTGGCTGGTTTGACGGAAGTTTCTTAGCAATTAGAATTTGAGTCATTCGCTTTCGAGTTTTCCCTGGCCAATCACCCTAATTGCCCTCGACGAGCCACTGCAATACGGTAACCCCCCCCACGCTGGACATTACGCAAAAAATAAGCGTGACGACCAGACAACTCATAACAATGTGAAATTCGAACAATCGCGCGAAGCCCACTTTTTCACGTGCGGCTACGACCCCTTCCACAACCTCGACGGTCTGGCCGCCGGGCTGATTTGTAATGGCTCTAACCAAATCAGGCGAAAGAACGATCTCCGGCAGAGCCCCGCCTTGCGCAACGGAACGTGTACGCCGGCTGGCCCGCCCCACCTCAGCTTCTTGCTGCAAGCGTTCTATTTCAGGATAGAACGGTTCAATTGTCTCTAACTTGCTGATAAGTTTTTTGGCCAGGTAAAATTTTTGCTTGGTCAATGCGCTGGCGATACGCCGGAAAAGTTCATCAGCCACCGGCTCTCCGGCCACATTTGCTGCTAACTCCTGCTGCAAATGGTTGATATGCGCTTGCATCTCCTCGAGTTGCTCGCGTTGACTGTCGATGACTTCAGGTCGTTTCTCCCGCCCGATTTTAGCTTCAAGCAGCGAGAAGTTCGTGCGAAGTTGATTTATTGTTTTTTCTTTGTAAGCCTTTTGCTCAGGCGTGAGCTGTGTCATATTCCTAAATTTCTCATTTAAATCGTATTGCCGCGACATATCCCCATTTATTTCACGTTTAGCAGACCCAGTAGGGATCATTGAGATGATACGACCGTGGATGACTTTCCTTCACTTTTGCCGGTAGCAAGGAACAAATTTTCGGGAAAAGTTCGTAACCATGTCAGCCGTCGAATGAAAAATAGCATAAGCAAGGCCCCGCCGGCATCATACAATACGTCGGTCAGCTGCCCGTGTCTACCCGGTACGAATAACTGGTGAATCTCGTCCGAGATGCCGTAGAGTATCGTCAAAGTAAGGGCGGCTAATAGAGTTGACCATGCTGCGACTCTTTCTCGGGTCAATGCACGCCACCACAACCAGGCCAGCACAGCATAGGCAATCACATGTGCCGATTTATAAAACAACTTTTCTCCGGACTCGCCCTCAATCTCAATCAAACCCGAACGGGACGAAAGCCAAAAAATAAGTCCCATCCAGAACAATAGGGGAGCAATATCACGCAGCCAGCGTGGAAGTTCGGATAATCGTAAGCTTTTCAAGCGTAAGCCTCTTCAACAATTTGAGATAAGCCGGACCAAGCAAAATCCTGGGCGACTCGCTTTGCCGCAGCCTGGCCGAGTTTACGCCGCAGCTCCGGATGCTGCAAAAGCATGGCCAAAGATTCAGCAAAGGCGACATCATCTTCAACCGGAACCAGAATGCCCGAAACACCGGACTCGATGTATTCGCAGTTTTGGCCTACGGCATCGGCCACGATCGGTACTCCGGCTGAGAGTAAGTCAATCAACTTAACCGAACATTTCGTCCGGTTGATCAGCGTGTTATCATAGGGAAAAACCGCTACATCAGCTACCCGGAAGAACGCGAACAGTTGCTCAGGCGGCTGCCAGCCTGCAAAACGCACAAACTGCTCCAGGTGTGCCTGCTCCAGCAGCCGGGCCAGGCTTTTTTCCTCCCCATTCAAGCCACAACCCACGATCAGCCAGCGTGCTTGCGGTAATCTGTCGGCTACCAGTTTGACTTGGGTCACAATCCGTGCCGGTTTAAATTCTAAGAAACGGGAATACAGCAAGATGGTGGGCGCATCTCCAAGATCCCACTTTTGCCGAATGGCTGTTAGCTGGGATTTTAAGACCATAGAAGAGTGACGATCCTGTGCGGTCTGCCCTAAACTCAGATCGAACTCCCGCGCGGGCAGTCCGGGAAATATGCCGGTACAACACCCGTTTGGCACATAAAATACCGGTTTATCGCCCGCATAAGAGGCTGCGAGTATTTGCAGAGCCCGGCTGGCAACGGTAATGCTATCCGCGTAGCGTAAACCCCACTGTTCTTGCCAGGCAAAAAGGAACTTCTGCGCCGCCGAATAGGCTGAAACGTCATTCCAAGCTTGTTCCCAATCGTCGCAGTCCAAGACCAACCGTACCGGCAAGCCGCGTAGTCGACGCAGCCACCACAGAAAAAAATGGGCCAATCCCGAATATGCTTTGGGTTTAAAGACGTGAACTACGTCCGGCTGTAGGGCCAGCGCCTGGCGCACCAGGGCATGCGTTAAAAGAATGTGAAAGAGCAATGGCCAACGCCCAGGCAGCGGCACATTTATTACCTGAACATCCTCATCCGTCCAAATCTGCCCTACCCGTTCCGGGTCATCCCAGGGAGGGATAAGCAGCGTGACGGTGTGCCCTCGAGCCACCAAAGCTTTGGCCAACGGCAAAGCGCGCATACTCATCGTCCCTTTGGGCTGCAGCCCAAAGGGACCGATGAACACAATTTTCATAGCTTGATTCTAGTAGAGGGGCAGAAGAAAGGCAAATTAGGCAGAGGTTACACACCTTTTCGCCCGATATTAATCAGATCAATTAACACCGAGTAGCCGGTCTCCAAACGGCCGGCACCCGCGCCAACCAAAGTTACCGGACCCATTAAATCCGTTTCGTAGGTGATGGCGTTGGTAGCATTCATAACGTGAGCCAGC
>JBFGLD010000862.1:0-3563 GCA_041576335.1 Anaerolineae bacterium
AATATTCGATTTCTCCAGGCCGGCGTGGGGGAGGGCAAACTGGAGCACAATCTGTATGACCGGGCCTTGTTGGTAACGGTATTGGGCGAGATTCCTGATCGCAAAAATGCGCTGCAAGAGATTTTTGAGGCTCTCAAACCGGGTGGCCTATTATCGGTGACAGAAATCATTTTCGATCCCCATTTTCTGGGGCGCGGCACCGTTCGTGCGTTGGCTGCCGGAGTTGGGTTTAAGGAGCAGGGCTGCTTTGGCAATCGGCTCTCTTTCACGATGAATTTGGAAAAGCCCTCCGGCGCCTGACCGGGCAATTGACCGGGCCGCAGATAGCTTTATTTAGATGGCTTTCGATGAGACGATTGGAGCCAACCGTGACAAAAGCGGATGAATACAGAGTTATATTACACGCTCTCGATCATTGGGACACGTATTTGCTGAAGCAGTCCGGGCTGCCGGGGCCACGGGGCAACCTTGAATTGGCCCAGGTAGTGGCGGATGTCTGAATTTGTCTCTGCTATTGTCCATTCTCACCATATGGAGTAACCGTACATAAGCGGGTCGGATAGTCGTTCAGTAGCGAAGCTGGGCGTCCCATATTTCTTGGTGCCCAGGATTTGACTAAGATCGGCTTCGTCCCGTTCAAGCTCCAAGTAGCTAAGTACCATTCGGGTACAGGTCGGCAAAACGGTAACCTTCATCAGATTGTTGAAAATGAGGGACAGGCAGGATACTACTCATGGGATGGGGAAAGCACCTGTTCGGCTAACCGTTCGGCTTCATCCCGCATTTGCTCCAGAAGCGCTTCGGTATAACGTACTTCGCCATAACGAGCGTCGACTTCTATCTCGCCGACGCAACCGACACGTCCATGAGAAGGGAAGGTTAGGTCAACCGGTACGCGCCAGATCCAAGCTCCGGTTGTGGTCTGTTCAAGGGTAGGCTCACCACTCAGAAGCAAATTGCTGACCCGTTGCAGGGCCAAAGTGTTAACTTTTCGTCGGTTGACAAGGGTAGAGATTTGGATATCCGGGGTGAGTCCCACGGCGCTAAGTTGTTTGGCAAACCAGTAGGAATCTGATCGATAGTTCATATCTCACTTTGAATATACTTCCACACGGGCGAAAGTACAAAAATGTTTTTCTTATCATCCAATAGACGTCAAGAAGTTTGGGATTGCCTCCGGCGACTTTCGCAGTACGGCACATTTGCTGCACTCCTTGATTACCAGCGACCCTCACGACCTGCAATCGCTGGCGTGGGGCGTGGTCAAGATGGACCACCGCGCCCAGTAGCGGTGCATATCGCCCGGCATTTTTGTCTTGATCGATGAAACCCAGGAATTGCTGACGGCAAACGATCATGCTATAATTTCTGTACAGAATTGTGTACAATAGGAGGTCTAAAATGGCCACAAAAATAATCCCTGTTAGCGACTTGCGGCGCAGTGTGAGTCAAACCATTAAGGACCTTCAAGAGCAAGATGAGGCCGTTTATATTACCCAGCACGGCCGGCCGCAGGCGGTCCTGGTCAGTTACGAGCATTACGAGCAGTTGTTAGAGAAAGTCAAGCAATCAGCACGGCCGGATGCCGAAACCATTCGGAACGACCCAGAGATGATCGCGCTGGTTGAGCGTATCAAGGCCACACCGCCCAATCCGGCTGCTATTCATCCTGCCACTGCCTCGCTGGCAGAGCTATTACAAAACGCGCCGGAAGATCCGGATTTCGACCTCGAAACTTGGACCCGTCATTGGGATGTCATAGAAGCTGAAATGAAGGCCATTGACCGGGCTGATGACATGGCCGAAGGCCGTGGCTGATGGCCGATTACTTGATGGATACTAATCATTTATCGCCGTTGGTTACACTTGGCCACCCGTTGCGGCGCCGCTTTTTTGAAACTCAACAAAGTGGGCATCGTTTTGGTTTGCCCGTTCCCGCCTTAACCGAAACCTCGTTCGGTCTCAGCCTCACTCCCCGTGCCACGCGAAATATAGCCGAGTGGCGACGCCTGCTGCCCGGCCTGACTATTTATGATCTTGACTGTGCTGACGCCGAGCAAGCTGCCGAATTGCAGCTTCGACTACGTCGCCAAGGCTGGCAACTGGCCACCGTAGATGCCCTAATTGCAGCGGTCGCCTTACGCTATGATCTGACACTTCTGACCCGCGATAAAGATTTTACGGCCATTTCCGCGCTGAAACAAGAGAATTGGCTGGAAAGCTGATTATAGCCACAACTCCTCCTCATTCACTATTGACCCAACTCAGCCCAATTGATACTATCTAATCATCAAGAACAAATGTTTTTATGGCGCGCACCTTAAAAGGTATAGATTGCGTTAAGCACGAAGACCATCAAGTTTGATGAGGCTTGGAGGTGGGGCGAGTTGATGGCTGGGAAAGAAAATCAGATAAACCCCCTGAATAATAGGCCAGGGTTAACCGGTGATAGTCCCAGGGGTAACTTCATAAAGCATAACCTTTCATTTGGACAGCCTGTAGGTGGGCCTTTTCGAACCCGGCAAGAGGTAGAAGGGCTAACATCTGAACTGGCTCGCTTCGATTGGAACCGGGCTATTGAGGAATTTAGCGATGAGGAAATAAGGGGGTCGGTCAGATTAGCCAATAATGATTGGGCGGGTTTGGAATTCAAGTATTACCCGAAACCATAATGTAAAGCTAGAATAGGAATACGAATGGTCTGGTCTTTATCTAAGCTTTTTGTATCCATTCTCTTATAGTATACTTGGCCTTATGGAAACGCCGCTGCTGCAAACCAAGCTTTATATCCCTCTGCCCCGCCGATCTTATTGAGCAAACGGCTCAAACCGTCATTTGGCAGCAGGGGCAATGGTCTACCCTGCTGCATTGGTTAGAGGCACTACCCATCGAACTGGTCAATACACGGCCACGACTATGCTTAATTCACGCCTGGGGCATTGTACCCACCGGCAACTTTGATGCCGCCGAAATGCGCTTACAGCAGGCCGAGTACAGTGTCAAATCAGACAGTAGCGCAGCCGACTCTATTAGAGGACAGGTCGCCGCCATACGAGCCACCATTGCCCGGATCAGAGGAGATTTAGCCACCACTGTGGCCCTTTCGCACCAGGCCCTTGAGCATTTACCTCAGGAAGAGGCGTTTTGGCGAGCCTCAACCGCCCTCAATTTAGGCGCCATCTACTTTCTGGGTGATGATTTTGGCCTGGCGCAACGAACGCTGACCCAGGCCAAAACCGAGGCTTTGGCCGTCGATATTGTAACGTTCGCCATTGTAACCCTCAGCTATTTGGCTCAACTTGAGGTTCGGCAGGGGCGCTTGCGCCAAGCCGATGCCCTATACCAGCAAGCATTGGAATTGACACAGCAGCCTGAATACGCTGGCCAACCAAATTTTACGACAGGTATGCCATATGTTGGTTTAGGCGAGTTGTATCGTGAATGGAACGATTTGGACGGAGCCACCCACTATCTTGAGCAGGGACTTGCTTTGGGCAAGCAGGTCAATAGCTTGCTCATTCTGGTCAGCGCGCACATTTCTTTAGCCAGGGTTAAACAAGCGC
>JBFGLD010000863.1:0-3563 GCA_041576335.1 Anaerolineae bacterium
GCGCCGGGCGAACGTAGGAGGCCATAATGATGTTGTCAAATCCAACCACGCCCAGATCCTGTGGCACGCGCAGGCCCAAGTCCACTGCGGCAGCCATCGCCCCCAGCGCCATACGATCGTTCGCCGCAAAGATAGCTGTCGGTTTCACCGCGCCGGCAAACAGGGATTGGACGGCGGCATAGCCACTATCTTCGGTAAAGTTTCCTTCATAGATGAGCCGGTCATCCCCGGCAATACTGTGCTCGGCCAGGCTCAAGCGGTAGCCGGCCAGCCTGTCCTGCACACTGGTCAGCAGTGAGGGGCCGCTGATGAAGGCGATGGTGCGGTGCCCCAACCCGATCAGATGTGAAGTAGCCTTATACGCTGCCTGGATGTTGTCCACCTGAACCGAAGGAAACGCCAGCTTGTGTCTACCGATGAGGACACCTTTGGTATTAAACTGGGAGAACGTAGACACTTCCTGGCTAAAGTCGGTGCCGCCCCCAGCTATGATGATGCCGTCAACGCGCTTCTCAATGAGGGCGTTGATGGAATGCTTACTTTTTTCAGAATCGCGGTCTGTATTACAGGAGATGATGTTATATTGATGTTCTGAAGCAACATCTTCAACACCGCGTGACAGTCCTGGATAGTATGGATTGGCGATGTCTGGAATTACGAGGCCAATCGTGCAGGTCTTTTTGAGCAGGAGCCCGCGGGCGAGGTGGTTAGGCCGGTAGCCCAGCTCCTTTACAGCCTGCTCTACCTTCTGCCTGGTTTCCGGTTTCACCGGATAGCCGGTGTCATTTAGGACCCTGGAAACCGTCGAGATGGAAACGCCGGCCCGTTCGGCGACACCTACAATATTCACATTGCCAAATTTATCCATAATCTCGATAGAAAAGCTTTTCAGAAAACCTTTTCACCAATTATATAGAAATTATTATGGCTGTCAAATTGTCGACTTGTGCGAGCAGGCAGATTTGACAACCTCCAAAAATGGGATACAATGCAACCCGAACATTTGTTCTTTACCAAAATCACACCGTTGCTAGCGCGGGCGTGGGGAGGACGCCGTGGGGGCTAAGAAACGGAAACGATTGGAAGCGGCAGTCGCTGCCATCCGGCGCCGTTGGGGACCGAACGCACTGCGTCAGGGCGGGCAGGTTCGCCGGGCTGCAGCTGCGATGCCGCATATCTCAACCGGCTTTCCGGGCCTGGACCAGGCCCTGGCCGGCATCAACGGCATCCCGCGAGGCCGGGTAACCGAAATCCTGGGCGCCCCTACCTCGGGCATGGCCACCCTGGCCCTAAAAGTGGTAGCCCAGGCTCAGGCTGAAGGTGACACGGCCGCCTATGTCGATTTAGGGACAACTTTCGACCCTGACTATGCCGCTCGCTGCGGGGTCGACCTGAACCGGCTGCTGCTTATTCGCCCCAAAACCGGCCTCGAAGCCCTGGAAATCGTTCTGATCCTGGTGGCCAATCGCGGCACCGGAATTTTGATCTTTGATCCTGTCTCCGACCTGTTAGCCGATCAGGACGGGGCGCAAGCACTGTCGGTCAGCTTACGCCAACTGCCCCAGGCTTTAACCCGTTCAGCCTGCGCCCCGATTTTCTTAACGCCGCTCCGCTTCGGCCATGCCATGTCCCCGGCCAACTACCCCGGCGGCTTTGCCCTGCCCCACTACGCCACCGTGCGCCTGCTCCTCAAAAAAGAGCGTTGGATCTACAAACGGGGTGATATTCGAGGTTATCAGGCCCGGGTGCTGATCCTCAAAAATAAATTGGGGCCGGCAGGCCAGAGCGCCCCGATTGCCATCACATTCAACGGCGTCGTCAGCGGGGATAGCACATGATTGCCTGCCTGCGAATTCCCCACTTTGCCGCCGCCGTTGAGTGCCGGGCCCAGCCCGACTTAGCCGGGGTGCCCCTCATCATTAGCACGGCCCCAAACCGGGTCTTCGCTGTTTGCGCCCAGGCTGCCCGCTGCGGAGTCAGTCCGGGTATGCCGGTCAGGCAAGCTTTAGCTCTCTGCCCCACAGCCCGCTCTGTTCCGGCCCATCCAACTGCATACCAACAGGTCCTTAACGACCTACTGACGCTGCTCACCCCCTTTAGCCAGCGAATCGAACCGGAGCAGCCCGGCCAACTCGCCGCCTTGATCTATTTGGACCTGAGTCATCTCAGCCGGGTTGAGCAGCGGGTTGTAGCCCGGCAAATCGGCCAGACGGTCAAAAGGCACATGGGCCTGTCCCCGGCTCTCGGCCTGGCCGGCACCAAGTTCTGTGCCCAAATAGCCGCCTTTGAGGTGACCCCCAACAAAATTTTAGTGATTTCTCCCGGTCGTGAAGCCGCTTTCTTGGCCCCTCGTTCGATTAACCACCTGCCGCTCGACCCGGAACTGGCCCGGCGCTTCCATCTGCTGGGGCTGAGTACGCTGGGGCACCTGGCTCGCCTGCCTGCCGGAGCAGTGCTGGCCCAATTTGGCCCCTCCGGGTATTGGTTTCACCAACTGGCCCGGGGGCACGACGAGCGCCCGGTGCTGCTCTATCCGCCCCCACCGGTCGAACAGATCACGTGCCAATTTGACGGCCCGGTAGAAGATTGGAACCTCCTGGCTGTGTTCAGCCGGACTATGGCCGAGGAGCTGGCTACTCGCCTCCAGCGCAGCGGCCGGGCAGGCCGCCTGCTGCAGCTAACTCTGCACTTAGAAAATGGAATGGCCTGGGAGGGGCAGCGCAGACTATCCCAACCCACCAGCCGTCCTGAGCGCCTGGCCCACGCTCTCACGACCTTAATCCACCGCAGCCGGGTCACAAGTGGCGTCACTGCTCTAACCGTTGGCCTGGCTGAGTTGAGCCCGATTCGTCCTCAACAGCTCGATCTCTTTGCCTATCCCAACCAGGCTGCTCAAGAACAGCGGCTGCACGACCTGCTGCCTCACTTGGTGGCACGCTACGGCTCCGGCTATTTCTACCAAGCAGCAGTGACCCACCGGCAGGCCGGTCTGCCGGAGCGCCGCTTTTTGCTTCAGGAGGTAGCCCGCCGTTGATGACCCGATTGTGGGCGATTGGTGTTCCAATCACCGTGCAGAGAGATGCCATGGCTGGCCCGCAGGCCTTCACCTGGCAGGGGCAGATTCATCAAGTGCAGCAGGTGGTCAAACGATGGCGCGTGGACCAGGAATGGTGGCAGCAGCGCATTTGGCGTGAATATTTCAAACTGAGCACTCAAAGTGGGTTACTGGTGATTATCTACCGGGATCTGTTGACCGGCCAATGGTATTTGCAGCGGCTATATGATTGAGAAAAAATACGGACCAAGCAGTACGGCACACGGCCTAAAGGGCAAGAAAAATGAGGCTCCTCCCCTATTCCCTACTTACATTGAATTACACGCCCACTCCAACTTCAGTTTGCTCGATGGAGCGGATCATCCCGAAACGCTGGTGGCTCAAGCCGCAGCGTTGGGTATGCCGGCCCTGGCCCTGACCGACCATGACGCGCTCTACGGGGCCGTTCGCTTCGCTCAGGCGGCTCAGGCCCACAGCATCAGGCCTATCTTCGGAGCTGAGCTGACCC
>JBFGLD010000864.1:0-3562 GCA_041576335.1 Anaerolineae bacterium
CTCCGAATCAACCGCTGGGCCATGCTGGCGGCCGGGAAATTCCCATCGCCGATGACGATGTCATCACCGTGTCCCATTTCCAACAATATCTTTAATAACTCGGGAGAAATTATGTTAGGTATTCCCTTTAGCATTTATCCTAGCCTCACTCGTCGTTATTATGTTTTCGAACCGCCGGCCGGGCGATAGCGGGCGGTCTTGCTAAGCTGTCATAAATCAAATGCCTGGGCCAGGGCCCGGCGCATAACCGCTACCGGCGCATCCAGACCGGTCCACATCTTAAAGGCAATGGCCCCCTGGTACACGAGCATGCCCAGGCCATCCAGCGTGGCGGCACCTCGACTTTCGGCTTCCTTTAGAAATGGGGTGTGCGGTGGGTTGGGAATGACGTCGCAGACCGTCATACCGGCGGAAATTGAATCATAAGCCAGCGCAGGTGTGGCGTCAATATCTGGAAATAGACCAATCGAGGTCGCATTGACCAGTATGTCGGTGGTGGTAGGCAGGGCGAAGGGGTCAGCCCACTGCACAAATTCGGCGGCGGCCGGCGTCTTTTCGTTGAGGAGGTTAACCAGGTTCTGGCCGCGCTCGGAAGAGCGATTCACAACCGTAATTCGGGCTGCACCGGCCAAGGCCAATTCCACGGTGATCGCCCGGGCGGCGCCGCCGGCGCCCAGCACTACTACTCGTTTGCCGGCCGGGTCAACCTGAGCATCGTCACGCAAGGCGCGCAAAAAGCCTTTGCCGTCGGTATTCTCGCCGATGAGTTTATTTCCCTCGCGGCGTACGGTGTTGACCGCGCCCATCAACCTGGCATCCGCGGCCACCTCATCCAGGTATTTTAGGACCTCGACTTTGTGGGGAATCGTCAGGTTAATACCCCGCATATTGAAGGCGCGAAGGCCCGTCAGCGCAGCGGCCAAATCTTCAGGATAGACCTCGATGGTCAAATAGCGCCAGTTGAGGCCAAGTTCCTCAAAAGCTGCCTCCTGCATCACAATAGTGGGATTTTCGGCCACAGGATGGCCAAACACGCCCACTAATTCGGCTTTATAGTTTGGTTCTTGTGACATGATAACAATCCCCCTTTCAAAACGGGTACGTCCCAAATTTTAGGCGAGTTTCAGTAATACCAGACTGGCCCAGTCTTCAGGAGATATGTATCGTTGGAAAAAAACGCTTATTTCCAGACTGGGCCAGTCTTTTCCAGAAATTTAGGGCAGACCCTTTCAATACAGTGCCCCCCCTTATTCGGCCAGGATTTCGTCGATGGCCCCTAGCTCCTCGTCGCTGAATTCAAGGTGATCCAGGGCGGTCACAATATCTTCAACGTGGCTCACGCGGCTGGCCCCGATCAGGGCCGAGGTCATCATCGGATGGCGTAGAACCCAGGCCACGGCCATATGAGCCATAGTTTGACCGCGAGCTTTGGCGATTTCATTGAGCTTACGAACCTTAGCCACCCGCTCTGCGCTCACGCTGTCACCCCAATGGAGCTGTCCCGGGTATTTACCACCCCGGGATTCCTCCGGAATGTCCTTGAGATACTTGTTGGTTAAAATCCCCTGGCAGAGCGGCGAAAATCCGATGCAGCCGATGCCTTCCTCTTCCAGGACGTCGAGCAGTCCGTCTTCGATCCAGCGGTCGAACATGTTATAGCGAGGTTGGTGGATCAGGCAAGGGGTTCCCAAGTCATGCAGAACCTTGGCTGCCCGGCGGGTCTGGTCGGGGTCATAGGTGGAGATGCCGGCATAGAGCGCCCGGCCGCTGCGCACGATGAAATCAAGCGCGCCCATCGTCTCTTCAAAAGGCGTGTTGGGGTCGGGCCGATGGCTGTAGAAAATGTCAAAGTAATCCAAGCCGGTTCGTTTCAGGCTCTGATCACAACTGGCAACCAGATACTTGCGCGAGCCCCATTCGCCATACGGACCGGGCCACATCAGGTAGCCGGCCTTATTGGAAATAACTAACTCATCCCGGTACGGAGCCAGATCTTGCTTGAAGATTCGGCCAAAGGTCTCCTCGGCTGAACCGGGTGGCGGGCCGTAATTGTTAGCCAGGTCAAAATGAGTGATCCCCAGGTCGAAAGCGCGATGAAGCATCGCCCGCGCATTCTCGAGGGGATCTACCCCACCAAAGTTGTACCACAGCCCCAGTGAAACGGCCGGCAGATCCAGCCCACTGCGACCGCAGCGATTGTACCGCATTGAATCATAACGGCTGTCGGATGGTAAATATGCCAAAGTTGCCTCCTTATGTAAATAGTAGCTGGTAGTCGGAAGTCAGTAGTCAGTCACAATATTGAATTATTGAGCGGTCCAGGCTCCATCGACCAGCAATACCGTTCCTGAAACCAACGCGCCTGCCGGCGAAGCCAGATAAATGACGGCCGCCGCGACGTCGGTAATGGTGCCGACCCTTTTGACGGGCAAACGGGCCAGAACGCCGGCCAGGTATTCCGGGTTATCCAAACGTTCGGCCGTGCCGGGCGTGTAGATAAAGGTCGGAGCGACGGCATTGACCGTGACTCCGCGAGCCGACCATTCCAGGGCCAGAACCCGAGTAAGCTGATTCACGCCACCTTTTGAAGCACAGTAAACAGCGTGGTCACGAATACCGACCACGCTGGCCTGCGAGCTCATATTGATGATCCGCCCATATCCTTGTTCGAGCATGATCCGACCGGCCGCTTGACAACAAAAAAACAGACCTTTTAGGTTGACGGCCATCATTTCGTCCCAATCCGTCTCGGTAACCTCGGTCGCCGGATGGTTGGCTCCCAGCCCGGCATTGTTGACCAAGATATCCAGCCGCCCAAAATGCTCCTTGACCTTCGCCATAACGGCCGTGATCTGAGCTACGTCCGTTACATCTAACTGAAAGGCCTGCGCTGCGCCACCGGCCTGGTGAATTTCGGCGACCAGCTTTTCGATCGCACCAACGGTGCGAGCGGCAACGGCTACCTTGGCCCCGGCATGGGCCAGGGCTTTGGCCAGGCCGTAGCCGATGCCCATACTGGCGCCGGTCACTAACGCGACTTGATTATCTAATCTAAAGTCTGGATAGTCCATATGCATAAGCCACACCTGCGATTATTCGAAAGAGGTATCGGAAAGTCCAGAACGGTGGAGAAATCCAAGATTTACGCACGACGCACGACGTGCGTCGTGCGTACAAGTAAGAAGCGTCGTCGCTCCGCCGCACGGGGCTTTTCGAGAAAACTCGCAAACTGCAGAGGGTGCGGTCAAGTTGATCACACCCTCTGCGTTACCTGTCGAAAATTAACCTATTCTCGTTCGCTGTCAGGGCAAGGCTTTACTTGCTTTGCTTTTGGTAGATTGGAGGCCAGGGATGTTGCCCTAACCTTCCAATCTCCCAAAATACTAAAGACTGAGTCCTTACTGAAAGTCAGCGGCGTTTTCGGCGGTGACGAGGATGGTGCCGGTGTCAATCACTTCAGGCAGGGTCTCACCGGCGATCAGCCTGATGGCATTTTCCACCCCAAAGGCCCCCATATTGTAGGGGTTCTGGGCCACGGTGGCGCTCATCTCCCCGGCCAGGA
>JBFGLD010000865.1:0-3560 GCA_041576335.1 Anaerolineae bacterium
CCAGCGATCGGACCCTGGCCCTGGCGGCCCTGGAAGACCTAATCCAGGCTGATGGGCTGGTGACCGATGAGGAACGGCTGGTGACTGAAGAGATTAGCAGCGTGCTTGAAGCGGCCGATTTGAGCATCTTTGGACAACTCGGACGGCTAATCCGGGGACCGGTTCAGCGCCGCACGGCAGCTGTGGCCAACGCCCCTAATCGAGAGCGATATTTTGAGGATTACGTCAAAAACAAGATCTATTACACGGTGCGCCAACGCCTGAATTGGGATGGCACGAACTTGGGGATTCCCGAGGCCGATTTGCGCAAGCTCAGCTTAGCCGGCGGTTTGATGGCGCGGGTAGCCTACGTTGATCGGGTTGTGACAGACGCTGAATTTGCCATGATGGTTGATGCCCTCGAAGCGGGCTGGAAACTTTCGCCGGAAAGCGCGGCCTTAGTAGCCGAGATAGCAGTCTCAGAAATTAGCAATGACCTGGATTACTTCCGCCTGGTGCGTGAATTTTTCACCAGTACCAACGAAAATGAGCGGATCAGCTTTCTTGATTCGCTGTTTGCCGTAGCTGCCGCTGACGGCAAAGTCACTGCCAACGAAAGCGTTGAGATTCGGCATATCGCCCGCAGTATCGGTCTGTCGCAGCAGCAGTTTGTTGAGGCCAAGGCCAAAGTAGATTGATCGGGGGATTGAGTTGGTAGTCAAAAAATCGAGCAGCGGGGACGGTGTTGTCCGGACACCGGCGTCCTTGACCACAGCCAAACCGTTTCTCAAGTGGGCCGGTGGTAAGCAGCAACTTCTGGCCCAATATGAACCGTTCTTTCCCCCCAACTTTCGGCGTTACATCGAACCATTTGTTGGCGGCGGAGCAGTTTTTTCTCACCTGTGGAATACCTGTAGACTCCCCCAGCAAGTTTTTCTCTTTGACAATAATCAGGAATTGATCAACACCTACCGGGTTGTCAGGGACAGTCTAGACAAACTTATCGACCTGCTGGCCGCGCATAAGACGTACCACGGTCGAGAATATTATTATCGCGTTCGAAGTTTGGATCGACAGAGTGTCGCCCTGACCGAGGTTGAGCGAGCCGCCCGCACTATCTACCTCAATAAAACCTGTTACAACGGGCTCTACCGGGTCAACCGCAGGGGGCAGTTCAATGTACCGCTCGGGCGCTATAAGAACCCCGGCATCTTTGACGAGAAAATTCTCAGCGCAGTAAGTTTCGCTTTACAAAATGTCCATCTTGAAGTGAGAGATTTTCAGACCATCGTAGATGTGGCTGAGGCTGGTGATTTCATCTATTTTGACCCGCCTTACGATCCGACGAGCAAGACCGCCAATTTCACCAGCTACACCGCAGGCAGCTTTCGAGACGATGACCAGCGCAACCTGGCCAACGTGTTTGCCCGCCTATCGCAGATGGGCTGCCTGTGCATGCTGAGTAACTCTGACACCCCTTTTGTGCGCGACCTCTATCGTGGTTTTCGGATAGAGGTGGTTCAAGCCAAGCGCTCGATCAACGCGGATGTAAATGGGCGGGGTGGCGTCAAAGAAGTGGTTGTACTGAATTGTTAGACGCGACTCCAATCCTCGGTTGCATAATCGAATTTAATCCCTGCGTAATAAATACCGGCTACAATAAATCCAAGGTTATGAATAACGAACTGCGACATTATTACGAAGGAAGAGGGGCCGAACTTGCCGCCCCTGGGAACTCACAAGGGGAATCTTTATAGAAGTTCATATTCAGAAGTGTGTGACCGTTCCTATCGGGACGACAACAAGGATGAAAATCAGGAGTTAGGGTTTAGTCTTTTCCCTAATCCCTAACCCCTTAACCCTATTTTATACGAGGAGAAATAAGCTATGCTAGCTCAAAAGCAAATGATCGGCGTCCACATCCCGCCGATCGACCAAAACACGCCGGCCGTTACCGAAACGGCGACATTTGCCTTAGGCTGATTCTGGGGACCCGACTCCCAGTTTGGGAGTATTCCCGGCGTGGCGCGAACGCGGGTCGGCTACACCGGCGGTACAAAACAAAATCCGACCTACTACCGCCTGGGCGATCACACCGAAACGCTGCAAATCGATTATGACCCGGCTCGAGTCACCTACGCGCAACTGTTGGACAGGTTTTGGAACAGTCACAACCCTACCCGACGGTCTTGGAGCCGGCAGTATAAGGCCGCCGTCTTCGTCCACAACGGCGAACAAGAGCGGCTCGCGCTCGAAACGCGTGACCAATTGGCCGGGGAAAAGACGGGCCGCTTTTTCAACCGCAATATCCACACCGAAATTTTAACCGCAGAGACGTTTTACCTGGCCGAGGATTATCACCACAAATATTTGCTTCAACATTCGCCAAAATTGTGGAGCGAGATCCTCGACATCTACCGCGACCCGGCTGGGTGGATCAACTCAACAGCCGCGGCCCGGCTGAATGGCTACGTCGGCGGCTACGGGACGATGGCTCAGCTTGACGAGGAGATTGACAGTCTGGGGTTGTCGGCTGCGGGGCAGGAAGAGTTAAGGACGATTGTACGGCGGTTTGGGCGGTGAATTTAGCTAAATTCCTGAATAAAACGGAATGTGTTCTTGAACGAGTCGGCATCGTACTTCTGGGCTATGTTTTTTAGAGCACGACTTAGCAAACTTCTGTCTGTTTGTCCCGGAACAATGATAACACCCCACTGTTCACGGCCGGCTAGGAACCATTCGGTGACTAAAGGGGCAAAATCCTGAGCGTTACTTGTGAGCAAGATGCGCTCTTGCTCAGCAGCGAAAGCGAACACCACCTCATCTTCAGTTCCAGCCGGAAGCTGCCGCTGGACCAATAACACATCTACGCCTATTTCCTGACCTACTTCAACCAGGCCACCCCACACATGTTCATCTAGAAGAAACCGAGGTTGGCTCACGCAGCTTGACCTGTAAGACGAGCGAATTGTTCTGGGGATAGCTTATCGCGTAATTGGGGCAATACCGCTTCCTGAAAATTGGCGGCCAGTTCCTTTTCAATTTCGGTTTGATGGTCGTAATAATAGGCAATCGCTTCATAGATTGCCCCAGGTAAGAGATGAGGGAGACCCGTTTTCATAATTTCTTCAGCGGTATAACCTGCTTTCAGAAACGCAGCAACATGCCGTACCGCTACCCGTGTACCCCGCAAGTATGCTTGCGGACCAGATGGCGTCTGTTTTTGTTCAATATGGACAGTATTACCCAACTGTAAGCGAATAGCGGTTTCCGCAATTTGTTCTGGCGTTGATTGAGTCTCGTGGGCCCGACGTTGCAACAGTTCGTACGTCTCTGGTGAGATTTGGATCATCGTGCTCATAAAATAACCCTCATTAACTGTAAGTGTCGCCGACATGATACCACAGCCTGTATCTATGATGAAATTTATCTTACATCACAAGTCGGCTCGATAGAACAAATGTTATATGTCGATTGTGTGGATTATCATCACAAATATTTGCTTCAGCACTCTCCTAAGCTGTGGAGCGAGATCCTTGAAATGTATCATGAGCCGGCTGGGTGGATTATCTCCACAGCCG
>JBFGLD010000866.1:0-3540 GCA_041576335.1 Anaerolineae bacterium
GATAAACGTCTCATTGTCGAGCAGGACCAGCCGTGCCCCCGAATCTTGAAGTGTGCGATGCAGTACGTTCGGCGCCAGAGACGGTCGCAGGGGCACAACCACCCCACCCGACAGCAGGGTCGCAAAACAAAGGACCATCCACTCCGGACAATTGTTAGCCGCAATTGCTACCCGCTCCCCATCGGTGATCCCCTGGTGCTGCAAAAATTTCACCATGCGAAAGGTTAGGGTTCGTAATTTGGCATAAGAAATATCTCGAAAATGGCCACGCTGCTTAATCTTCAAACATGTTTGACCGGCGTAGGTGTCCAATGCCGTCAAAATGGCTTGATTAAAATTATTCAGCTGTGCGTCTATCATTGTTGGCTCCAAAACAGGACTGCGCCTGAATTTGCATTATGCCACAATTCTCGTTATCAAACCACATTGAACTCCGCCACATCAAACCCCTCGTTCATAAAGCGCTCATAACGCAGGTCGTCGATGTTAACCGTGTGGGCCTGGCCGTCCAAAATCTCCTCCGCCATAAGCAGACCACAGATCGGGCCATGCATAAAACCGTGTCCGCTAAAGCCGGCCACGCAGACAGCCGTTTCCACCCCGGGCAAACGGCCCAGAATTGCCTGGTGGTCCGGCGTGACTTCATACAGCCCGGCCCACTCGGTCAGTAATTGAGCTTTTTCCAACAGCGGAAAGCGCCGGATAGCATGCTCGATATGGACCAGGCTCCATTCAGGGTCAACCCGCTCGCTGTAACTGACCGGTTCATCGGGATTAGACATTCCGGTCAAAATGCCTTCTCCTTCCGGATGAAAATAGAGCGATTCGCCAAAAAAGAGAATAAAAGTCAGGTCAAGCGATTGCAGTTTCGGCAGCGGGCGCGTGACCGCAATTTGGCGGCGGACCGGCACGATGGGCAAGTTAATCCCCAGCATCCGCCCGATCTGCCCGGACCACGCCCCGGCCGCGATGACCACCGTCTCTGTTGCCACGCGGCCTTGCGGGGTAACCACCGTCCGGATTTTGCCCTCGTCCAGCTCAAAGCCCGTGACCGGCGTACCGGCTTGAAGCGAGACACCCAGCTTTCTGGCTCCATTGACGTAGCCTTGTACCACGCTGTGGGGATCGGCCAAGCCATCACGGTCGTAAAACGTACCGCCTACAATTCCCTCCAGGTTCAGATAGGGTAGGCGCTTGGCCAGATCGGCGGGTGTCAGCACTTTCGACTGAATGCCCAGGCTGTTTTGCAAGGCCACGTTAGTCCTGAACTGGGTCAGATCGGCCTCGTCGTCTAACAGGAAGAGATAGCCAAATTGGTTGAGACCAATTTTCTGCCCCATCTCCTCCGGAAATTGCTCCAGCATGCGGATACTTTCAATCGAGAGCTTGATGTTGGCCTCGGTCGAAAACTGGTGACGAATTCCCCCGGCGCATCTGCCGGTGGAGGCCTCGCCAAACGAGGATGCTTTTTCGAGCAGGGTCACGCTGACCCCTCCTCGCCTGGCCAGGTGGTAGGCCGCGCTGACCCCCATCACCCCCCCACCAATCACGACTACATCGCTTATTCGCGGCAGCATTAACTGTCTCCTCCCCTGAAAATAAAGTTGTACCGCGTTACACAGAGCCATCACAGAGCAAAAAATTAAAAAGCTTTCTGCATCTCTGTGCCTTCTCCACGTTCTCAGTGTTCCTGATTTTTATTCTCGTTGCTGTCCCATTGGGACTGTTGCACTTTCAAGAAAATTGGACACCTTCTCAAAAATGGTTAAGCGTCACCCTGCCAATCAAGCGAAGGTGGTCGACATTTATGCGGGATGTTGTAGATAGGTTATTCTAATTCCAAGGTCGCAAAAAAGACAATCTCTCATAAGGCGGGTGACGCCGGTAAAGACGACATATCTAAAAAAAAAGCTCGGCAAACTGCCGAGCTTGGCTACAACTTAGGTGGATCCTCTAAATCGCCGAATATGTGACGGTCTCCGTCGCCCGCAGCGCCTGGCGTAGAAAGGTTTTAACCACGTGGACCGGCACGGCCAGCCCCACCTGCGGGCCGGTAATCATCGTATTAATTCCCACCAGCCGGCCCTGGACATCTACCAGCGGACCGCCCGAATGGCCGGGCCGCAGCGGTAGATCGACTTGCACAAACTCTCCCCGGGACACCGGCAGCTCCGGGGGCAAACCAACGTCGATAACGATCCCGGCCGTGACCGCGCCGAGCACCCCCCAGGGATGGCCCAGGGCCATAACCCATTGCCCCGGCTGGAGTTCTTTGGAGTTTCCCAGGCCAATGGTCGGCAGGTTCTCGGATTCAATTCGCAGTGCGGCCAGGTCGAGCGCGCTGTCGTGAGCCAGCAGCCGGGCGGGTAGAACTGTTCCATCCGGCAAGACGACGTTGACTTTGTCTCGGCGGACAACGTGGGCATTGGTCACAATCAAGCCGTCAGTATGCCAGATGGTGCCGGCACCGGCGCCTCGGCCATTTCTAATTTGCACCAAACTTTGCCGTACGTTTTCCACTGTGCTTGATAGTTCATTGTTTAGCTGCTGCAGTATGTTCGACATGTTCACAACTCTTAAGCTAATTTCGCTCGCCGATGCGCACCTTCACCTCCTGGATTTGACCCCCACGCACCACTTTGACCGGCACGGTCGAGTCGACTCGATCCGGGCTGAGCAGGGTCAGCAAATCATCGTGGTGGCGCACTGTGACGTTGTCCAGGCTGATGATGGTGTCGCCGAGCAGTAGGCCGCCTTGTTCCGCCGGGCTGTCGGATTCGACAGCGATCAACAGCAGGCCGGTTTCCTGGTTTAGCTGCTTGTTCAACGCGTCCGGCAGGCGCACGGCCTGGGTGCTAACCCCCAGATAACCCCGGCGCACCTTGCCGTGCGCTAACAGGGTCCCAACCACCTGGCCCAAGGTGGAGGCCGGCACGGCCAGGCTAACGCCGCGAAGCAAGGCCGACGTGTTCAGACCCAATACATGCCCGGCTGCATCTACCAGCGGCCCGCCGGAGAAGCCCGGATACATAACCACATCGGTTTGCAGGTAGTGGTCGAGCCTGCCACCGGCCGGTGTACGCCAGCTATCACCTAAAGCGCTGATAATGCCCAGGGTCGCCTGAACCGTCTGGCCCGGCCTGCCCAACGCCAACACTAAATGGCCCACCTTGACTCCCTGGCCGTCAAATTCGGCCCAGGTAGGCGCAGTCAGGTTCTTCGTTTCAGCCCGCAGCACAGCCAGATCGGTGGTGGGATCACGGCCGACCAGCTTTGCCGCCGCGCTTTCGCCGTTAGGCAGGCCTACGGTAATATTTTCATCCCGCTGTACCACGTGGTGGGCGGTGACGATGACCCCATCTGCGCTCCAAACAATGCCGCTGGCAGGCAAACGACGGCGTGCATCCACCTGCACGACGCTGGCACCGGCGGTTTCAACCGTTTGGCCCAGGGCTTCCGATAAATTTTTGAGAACTTCAGTCACGATTGTTACTCCTTGTAGTCTTAAATGGCAGTCCTAAACATGCCTGACCAACTTTA
>JBFGLD010000867.1:0-3539 GCA_041576335.1 Anaerolineae bacterium
CCAGGAAAAAGCGTACTCCCTGACGCACAACTTCATGGTCGTCTACCAGCAAGACGGTGATGGGATTGTCCATATGCTCACTCCTGATCGTTCCTATTAGATTCCGGGATGGGTATCCTACAGGTGAGCGTTGTTCCACGTCCTGGAACAGCGTGAATAGTGAAATTTCCGCCCAGGGATTCAGCTCGTTGATTCATTGAACGGAGACCGAATCCGGTTGGCGAGTTTTTTGGTTCAAAGCCCTGACCATCGTCAGATAGGGTCAGGATAAGATGATCCAGATTAAATCGAAGATCAATCTCAACGTTTTCAGCCTGGCTGTGCCGTGCAACATTGGCCAAGGCTTCCTGAACAATACGGAACAAGGCCTGTTCGATCTCGATAGGCAGAGAGCGCTCATTTGCCAGGCGAACTTCGGTGGATATGCTGTTCTGCCGCGACCACTCGGCAGCATAATGATCGACGGCCGAGGCAAGACCCTGGTCATTCAGCATGGCCGGTTGCAGTTCGAAGATGAGGCCAGTCAATTCCTGGCGAAGCTGATCGATGATGCGTTCGGTTTCGATCAGATGTGCTTCCGCAGTAGAGGGGTCCCGGTTTAACAGCGCTCGAATGCCGCTAATCTGGGCCGCCGCGGCAAATGCCTGCTGCTTGGCACTGTCGTGAAGCTCGCGGGCTAATCGGTTGCGCTCTTCCACAACCGCCAGCTCTCGCCGAGTCTCCAGTAACCGTTCAAGTTCCTGGGCCATTTCATTAAGCTGCCGGGTCAACTGCCCCAACTCGTCACCTGCGGGGTCTTCGACAAACTCCTTGAAATCTCCCTGGCTCCAGGCCTGGGCAACCTTAACCAAGCGATTCAACCGGAGGACGAGGTCCCGAGCTGCCAGGTAGCCAAAAAGTGTGCCGGTTAGCCCTGCAATCAAGGTGAAGGCCAGCAGGCTGAAACCGAGTATCGAAATTATTTCCCGCAGGACGGAAGTGATCGTTGGATAATCCGCTAGACCGCCAAACACACCCAACACCTGTTCGTTGTCAGCGTCCCAAATCGGAGCGACCAGAACGACTTGCTCCCCAGGTCTGTCAAGGCTAAAGAGTTCGTAAGGGTCATCCTCACCTGCCAGGGCAACCTGGAGGAGCTCAGCCAACCCAGGAACAGCTTGTACATCCAATGGCCGTCCGATCTGGCCGGTTCCGAATAAATCGGCTGGCCGGGCTGCCAGCAGTTGGCCATCAGGTCCGACAACAAAGAGTCTATCGGTGGCGTCGAAATCAAGCGGGATCGAGACGGAGGTGGATTCCAGCTGTTCTAACCAGGCGGCCAGTCCTTCCGTGTCAGGGGGAGATTGGGAAAGGTAGGCACGCAAAATCGGTGTAGAGTCGACCGATGCGGACTCGATAACCGCGGCCGGTATGCTGCCATTGTTTACAAAGCTGATGACGATAATGCTGGCTACGACCAACAAGATAACTTCCACACTTAGGAGAGCTCCCACGGTGACGGCCGTGTAACTCAAGGTTAGCTTCCAGCGAAGCCCCCGTTTGCCTTTGAGTAAAGTTTCGGTAGTTGCCATAGATAGAGGACTATTTTGAACGATATGGTAGCTGGCTAAGACAACCGGGGAATTCCCTGGTCGTCGTTACAGTTGAATTTTTGCCTGGCGCTCTTGCCATTATTCTACCGGTTGGGCAGCCCCTTTAACCGCGTTGGGGCTGCCGCCGGCGCCGGATCGTTTACACCAACCCGGCGTAGATCAGGCTGAATTTCAAGGTGTCGAGAAGACCGTGGGCGATGATCGGAATCCACAGGTTGCGGCCGGTCCGGAGATAAACTGCGCCGAAGATCAGCCCCGCTATGAAGATTTCGATGATCCCGGTAAGACCCCAATCATAATGCGCCAGGCCAAACAGCATGGCGCTCCCGACCAGCGCCAGCACCCACCTGGCCTTCAGGCTACCAAAGACACCGGCCAGGCTGTTGATCAGGAAGGCCCGGAACACCATCTCCTCACCAAAGACGACCACTGTCCAGGTAGCGGCAATCATGATAAGGAACAAAGGCAGGTTTCCAGTCAAAGGATTGTAATCGCTCTGGTCGGACGGCCCCAACCCCAGGCTGGGGATGTTCATCAAAATAATCTGGAGCCCAACCCAGGCGGCAACAAATACCAGCATCACACCCAGGGCTCTAACAATGGTTTTCAGCCAGCTTTCAGGCTTGGCCAGCCCGAGATCTCGCCATCCATGGCATTGCGCTTTGAGGACGACGGTCGCGAGGATGATCGCCAGCACATAGGCGAGGTTGATGACCAGAGCGGATGCAAAGCTGGTATCGGTGCCGAGGGAAGCGCCGATCTCAGCCACGATGAGGAAAGGCACGCAGACGGCGAATAGGCCAATCAGGTAACTGCGCTTATTCGAGTTGAACAGACGGGAAACGGCTTGATTGGTTGAGAGAGTAAGATTGTGGTTCACTGCAAACCTCCATCTTGTAATTGGGTCGAGAGTTACGATAAGGATACAGACTAATTTGATCTGCTACACGACCTCCAAGAGGGATTTTCACCAGTCGTCTGGAGGGGTTTTTAAGGAGTCACGTGGTAAAGAAACGGTAAACAGGAGAATTTATCGCCCAACTGACCAAACAGATTACGACCAACAACTTTCGAGCAATAGGTAGCGTTATAAAAAGTATGAGGCAAAAATGAAGATAAACTAAAGGTCCCTAGTTCAGTCAAAAAATTTCAAACAATAACGGTCGACCAGTGTCCTTGTAAATTCACAAAGACGCTGGACTCAACCTGTTGACCAAGCGGTTAAAAGATTCCAGTGCATTTGGTTTTTTCTAAATCAATGGTCTGGCCGAAAATGACAGGACATTGGTTGTTTGGGCCCAAATTTCCCCCAGGGTGCTTTTAAGTACCTCCACGGCGAGGTTTCGCCGTACTGCACGAAATAAACAAGCCAGCCAAATATATTGATTTCCAAGCGACTCGTTTTCTGAAAAAAAATATTGTCAATTCCAAGGGAAATATCAAGAGCTAAGTTTTCCCTTCAAGAATATAGCTTTAAAATAGGTAACACCAGCGTTACTTGACGATTCCAGAGGTGAGAATTATCATCCTGAAAGCAAACATTGAAGTGACTTTTTCCCCCTTTAGTGGTGTTCGAGTCAGGTCCACGTAGGGGCACAAGATCAAAAAGACCGTTCTACGGATGATGTAGGACGGTTTTTATCTTTAATTCGGTTTGAAAAAGGTGAAATCGTGGATGAAACCAGCCTAGACAAGAGAAACTAAAAGATGTCCCGTTTGAAGAGGGAATATCAGGAAACTTATGGCGAAAAGCGGTTCGAGCCCTGTTCGTAGTTTTTTTATTGTGGATTTTATTTCGAGTTCATACGCATTGATTAAGATCGCTTGATCTACAAAAGGAAAAAGGCAGCGGAGTGTCATTCCTGCCAAAGCCCAAAGGCCTCGCTCACCGGGACTACGAACATAAAACCTGCATCTTCTGCTTCGAGTGATCCTAAGAACGCTTCC
>JBFGLD010000868.1:0-3535 GCA_041576335.1 Anaerolineae bacterium
GGCAATGAAGTGGCCGTGGTGACATATGGTGATAATTTCGAAAGCGTTATCCTCCATACCTGGAATGTAGGATTAGGCGAGTTGTTGAGCCAAATAGAACTGCCGATACCACTGCATTTTGGCGAGGCTGCGGCCTTAAGCCCGGACTGGCAATGGATAGCTGCGGGCGGTGAAAACGGCACAGTTGAATTATGGGACGTTGAAAAAGCCGAAAAGTTACTTGCCTTATCCGGCCACGATGACGAGGTGAGGCTGGGTGTGTCCTTTAGTCCCGATGGCTCACGTCTGGTGACAGCCAGTATCAACGGTCAGGTACAGGTCTGGGATGTTGAGGCTTCTTTGGAAGCAACGGAAGGCCAACTCATTGTCTCTTTTGCTACACAAACGGATGCTGGACTTCTCAGAACCTTTTTCAATGCTGATGGCTCACAGCTGGCTATCGGATTCTTGGATGGTCCGATAGAAGTATGGGATCTGGCTGATATAGTTCAACCAAAATTTATATTGCCCGTCGGTTTAGACCACATCGCCTTTCATCCCAACAATACTTATCTGGCCACAGGTGGTGACCGGATTACAGTGTGGGACTTAACAACCGGTGAGCAACTCTTCACTGTATCCGGTCACAAGGGGACCATCCGCCTCCCCAATTTTAGCCCCGATGGTAGCCGTCTGCTTGCCGGAGCAGACGATGGTAAAGCCCGTGTCTGGAATGTAGAGCCTCATGCTGAAGGTGAAATACTTACTTTTGCCGCTGCTCCTTTCGCATTCGATATGGAACTCAGTCCGGATGAACAAAAAATTGCCCTGGGCAGCGATACCGGCCCGGCCACTGTTTGGGACGCCGCCACCGGAGAGCATTTGCTTACCTTTCCGGGCGATCCGGATACGGCCGTTTCTCGGGTGGCCTTTAACCCCGACGGCTCGCGCCTCGCAACGGTGGGTGAGGATGGCCTTGTTCGTATCTGGGATGCGGAAACGGGCGAGCTGTTGTTGCGTTTTACTGGCCACACTGGGGGCAGCTCAGTCGGATCTGTTGGCGCTTTGGATGTAGAGTACAGTCCCGATGGCTCGCAGTTGGCGACCGCCGGTGCTGATAAGCTGGCCAAGGTGTGGGATGCGGAAACAGGCCAGGAGCTAATGATCTTGGCCGGCCATACTGTTGGCTTGGTTAGCCTGGAATACAGCCCGGATGGCCGTTACCTTGCTACCTCTAGTGACTCAATTGAAACCAGCGAATCCGAAAGCGATGCCAGCGTGAAAATATGGGACGCGGACACCGGCGAGGAAGTTCATACCCTTGGCCCCAATCCCCAGCGCGTCTGGGGCCTGGCTTTTAGCCCGGACGGGCATTTGCTGGCCACCAGTGGCTCGGGTGGTTTCCTGAGCGTGTGGGATTTGTCGAGCGGCAATAAACTAATCGACATGACCGGCCAATCTGACAGCATTGGCAGCGTTGCCTTTACCCCAGACGGACAGCGGCTGGTGAGTGGCGGGGCTGAGTCGGCCAGTATCTGGGATTTAGCAACTGGCACAGAAGTGGTGAATCTCGCCCCCAAAAACAATTGGAAGATTGCGCTAACGGAGGATGGGCGACGGCTTTACGGTGCAGACTATGATACAGGCGCCGTGCGAGTCTACGCCGTGCCGCTGGAGGATGCAGTTGCTATAGCCCAATCGCGATTGACCCGCTCGCTGACCGAGGAGGAGTGCCGGCAGTATCTACATATGGAGGCGTGTCCGCAACCGTAGGTGGGCAATGTGGGGCAAGTCTAAGATTTGCCCCCCACCAAAAATCTGGATGGGAGGTTGGACCGTGCCACCTCAAATGTCCCATATATGTAAAGGCCTAAATCGGCACTTTAACAGGTTTGGTTGTTAATTATCACAGATTTCAGAGTGAAGAATAATATAATCTATATCGTGATTTCGAAGGTTTTCTAATAAAATGCAACGGGGCGTATTATTGACTCTGTTGCACACGGGGGGATCTATCAATGTACCGAACAAAGCAAATTTTCTGTCTGCTCGCCCTGGTCGGACTAGTAGCATTATTGGCCGCTTGCGGCGGCAGTGAGTTGGGATCGGCGGTTAGCGAAGCCGAATCGCTGTCAGTCGAAGCCGAGGCACTGGATGCGGAAGCCGAGGATGAAGTGTCGCTAGATGAGCAGCTCATCAAGGCGGTGAACGCTGGCGGCCTGGCGGAGGTCGAGCGGCTACTGGCGGAAGGGGCCAGCGCCAACGCCGTGGAGGGGGATGACTTCTTCACCAATCCGATTCTGCGCTCGGCCGTAAAGGACGGTAGCGTTGAGCTTACCAGAGCACTGATCGAGAACGGCGCTGACGTCAATGCCCGCGACAGCAAGGGCAACAGTGTCTTGCGATACGCAGTCACCGAATCACATCCAGAGATCGTAGCTAGGCTCCTCGAGGCGGGCGCCGACGCCAGTGCCCTACAGGTAGACGACGAAGGCCTGCTCCCGATGGCAGTCGCCACGGGCGAACTAGAAATCGTTCGGATGCTGCTTGACGCCGGCGTCGGCGTCAACGATGAAGTCCATTTCCATCCACTAGGGCGTCTCGACATATCGTACAAAGGCCCCGGGATAAACGTGGCCGCGGCACTGGGCTACAACGACATTGTCCAACTCTTGATTGACTATGGCGCTGATGTGAACCAATCGGTCGAGCGCCCTGCGGTCGGTCATTGGCAGCCAATCTCTTATGCCGCTATGGCAAACCATGTGGAGACCATCGAACTGTTGGTGGCCAATGGGGCTGAGACAGAAGGTACGACTAATGCCGGAAATCCTTTGGTGATTGCTGCGACGAAAGGCCATCCTGAGGCAACTCAGAAGCTTATTGACCTGGGCGCTGATGTCAACAGGCGAGATGAGGAAGGTAATGTGGCCCTCAGAGCGGCACGAAACTCCGGAAACGAGGACGTTGTCCAGATATTGCTGGATGCAGGGGCAGAAGAGTAAGCGCCCATCGATAAGCGGATACTTAGCTACATAATTTCTGGAATACACCTTTTTGGGGGGGTATGCAAAAACACCCAGCTTGGTGGTTCGGGGCGACTCGTGGGCGGCAATCTGCTGGGCGTTTTCAATCGTGCCGCCGTTGTCCAAATAGGTGGTAATTGTCGCTTGACAGGTAGGGCCAACTTTCGGTCTCGCCTCTGCAAATCCTTTAAAAATGACTGCCACCTCAATCGTCTGACCTCCGCCGAAGACGAACCCTTCATCATCGAATCGGCCGCACCAGAAACGAGTGAGCGGTTGTGATGTCACCGGTACCTGCGTTAAATTGCAAAATCATCCAGCCAACGTTCCAGCGTTTCATGCTGGCCGTTTTGGTTTTTTTCCAACGCGTCGACCCGCTTAACCAGGGCTTGCATGGCGGTCCAGGTTAAATCGGGCAGGCGAGTGTGGTCCAGATCCGGCGGGTCGGCCTCGGTGTGGGCTTTGTCCCGTTTGATAATGCGACCCGGGACGCCCACTACGACCGAGTTGGGCGGCACGTCTTTAACCAC
>JBFGLD010000869.1:0-3535 GCA_041576335.1 Anaerolineae bacterium
CCAGGGAATGCATGCCATTGGCTGGCACCGGCGTAACGATCCAAACTGGAAGATAGTGCCCGGCAAACCCCATCTGAGACGTGGCCTTGGAATGGCCGTTTGCATGCACGGCACCGCCATCCCGGGGTTAGATATGGGCGGGGCCAGTATCAAAATCAACGACGATGGTTCATTCAACGTGCTGGTTGGGGCCACGGATTTAGGCACCGGATCGGATACCGTGCTGTCTCAGATCGCGGCGGAAGTGTTAGGGGTGCCGCTGGAGGATATTATCATCTACTCCAGCGATACCGATATGACCCCGTTTGACACCGGGGCCTATGCCTCGAGTACCACCTACATCTCTGGTACAGCAGTAATAAGGGCCGCCGAGCAAGTTCGAGAACAGATCAAAGAGCGAGCCGGCCTGATGTTGGGCCTGGATGACTGGAGTGAGATAACGTTGCGTGACCGGCGAGCCTATGCCCGGGATGGGCGCTCGGTCTCGCTGGAAGCGATCGGCTTGCATTCACTTCACCAAGATCAGCAGCGACAAATTATGGCCACGGCCTCGTACGTTTCACCTGAGTCTCCGCCGCCATTTGCCGGGCAGTTTGCCGAAGTAGAAGTTGACATCGAGACCGGCCAGGTGACGGTCAAAAAGCTGGTAATGGCCGTGGATTGCGGCGTGGCTATCAATCCTATTACGGCCAGCGGTCAGGTGGAAGGGGGCATGACCCAAGCCTTGGGCTACGGCCATTGCGAAGAAATGGTTTACGACAGTAAGGGGCGCATGGTAAATCCGGCCTTTGGGCCGTACAAGATCTACCGGGCCGACGAGATGCCGGAGTTAGAGGTCATTTTGGTGCAAACGGTTGAGCCGAGCGGCCCGTTTGGGGCTAAGGCAGTGGCTGAAATACCCAAAGATGGTGTCGCGCCGGCGCTGGCCAACGCGATTTACAATGCAACCGGGGCTCGCCTTCGCCGCATTCCTGTTACCCCCGAACGGGTCTGGCAAGCATTGCAGGAGTCATAAAGGCTACGGGACTCAAGCGCTTTTCCGGCCTCGAACGACTCACGTTACCTGACCGGGCAGGCTGCTTTTGATGGGCCGGCCCGTGAGATAATGCCGGATAAAGGCCGGCTGCCCGGAGGTCAGTCGGAAACTATGATGGAAAAATCCAGTTTTATTAAACCCCAATATGACACAACTTGTTTTGCCAACCTTCCGCAAACGGTAAAATATCTACTGACCGGAACGGGAAAGCCCTCGCTGCCGCCTGCTATATTTCGTCAACTCTGGCGAAAATATGACACAGTCCTCTTCTTCCTGATTGATGCCTTTGGCTGGCGTTTTTTCGAAAAATATCAAGATTACCCTTTTCTTAAAAGAATAGCCGAGGACGGCATCATAACTCAGCTCACGGCCCAGTTCCCCTCAACTACGGCCGCGCACGTGACCTGTATTCATACCGGGCTAGCCGTAGGCCAGAGCGGCGTTTATGAGTGGCAATACTACGAGCCACAACTTGATGCCGTCATTACGCCGCTGCTCTTCTCATTCGCCGGTACGACGAAGCAAGACACGCTTAAGTCTGAAAATATCGATCCCAAAAACCTTTATCCTAATCGAACAATCTACCAGGATTTAGACCAGTACGGCGTGACGTCCCATCTGTTTCAGCATAAAAGAGTTGCGCGCTCTACCTATTCCAACATCGTATTTCAAGGGGCCAAGGTCGTTCCTTATAATACACTGCCCGAGGCGCTGGTGAATCTACAAAGCCTGCTGGCGCAGGCGGCGTTGCCCTCATATTTCTTTTTATATTTTGGCCACATTGATGCCATCTGTCACGATTACGGACCTAATTCGCTGCAGCTTGAGGCGGAAATTGACACCTTGCTCACGATCCTGGATAAATGGTTTCTTCAAAAACTTAGAGGAAAGTTGACGAACACGCTTTTCATGATGACGGCCGACCACGGTCAAGTTGAGGTAAATCCGAAGACGACTATCTATCTCAATTTAGACCCTCAATTTGCCGGACTGCAAAAATATCTCAAAACGAACCGCGCCGGTGAGTTGCTCGTGCCGGGCGGCTCAAGTCGGGATGTCTTTTTATATGTCAAAGATGAATTTCTGACTGAGGCTAGCTCTTTTCTGAGCCAGCGTCTGGCAGGTAAAGCCGAGGTCTACCGGGTGCAAGACCTTATCGACCGGGGATTTTTTGGCGCAGAACCGGTTTCGCAGACGTTCCTTTCCAGGGTCGGGAATCTGGTGATCCTGCCGTATGCCGGCGAGTCGGTTTGGTGGTATGAAAAGGATATGTTTGAGCAGAAGTTCTACGGTCATCATGGCGGTTTGACCCGACAAGAAATGGAAATACCGCTCATGCTGTATGACTTCCGCGCCTGATGCCCTGCGGCTGGGAGCAGACGCGCTCTGCGTCACCGCCTTGCCCGATTCACCGGTCGAGGAAACAACCCTTGATGGAAAACACCCTCAACCTGAATGATCTTCGCGCCCTAATCCTTGATATCGACGGCACGTTGTGGCGTGGGAATGGGCCTCTGCCTGGCCTTAAGCGTTTTTTTGATTTTCTTCAGCAGCGCCATATTGGTTTTGTCGTCGTCACTAACAATACTATTAAATCGCCGGCTCAGTACCGTCAGAAGTTTGCCGGGTTTGGGGTAACAGTTCACCTAAGGTGCGTGCTGACCGCGTCGGTAGCAACGGCAAGTTATCTGAGTCGACTATTTGGGCGGCGAGGTTCGGTTTACGTCATTGGGGAAGCCGGGCTGCGGCAGGCCATACGGGAAGCCGGATTCACCCTTCTGGGCGATGCCAGCCGGCCGGCCGCGGCGGTTGTGGTTGGGGGTGATAGAAAATTAACCTATGACAAATTAAAACATGCTGTCCTATTAATCCGGCGCGGTGCTGTCTTTGTCGGCGCCAATCCCGACCTACTGGTACCAACTGAAGAGGGACTGGTCCCGGAAGCCGGCACAACCCTGGCCGCTATTCAGGCTGCCACCGGCAATGCGCCGACCATTGTTGGCAAGCCGGAACGGTATCTGTTTGAGTTGGCCCTGGCCAAGATGGATAGCACCCCTACTCAAACTGCAGTTCTCGGCGACCGTCTGGACACAGATATTGTAGGCGGGCAACGAGCCGGGCTGAGAACCATTTTGGTCACGACCGGCATCGATAACGAGCAGACCATCTCCCAAAAAGGGATCCGGCCCGATGCAATTTTCAGTGGGCTTGATGAACTGGTTGAGATGTGGAGAGATATATGATGACCTTTGATCTCGTCATAAAAAACGGAACCGTAGTAACGGCTGAAACAAGTTACCGGGCGGATGTGGCTATCCAAGGCGAACACATCGCGGCCATTGGCCAGAATCTAACCGGCGTCGCCGAAATTGATGCCGGCGGCAAATTGGTTACGCCCGGCGCCATTGATATTCACGTTCATATGCAGATGCCTATCGGCGGCAATGTCTTCTCTGCCGATGACTTCTTTAGCGGCACCCGGGCGGCAGCTTTTGGCGG
>JBFGLD010000870.1:0-3535 GCA_041576335.1 Anaerolineae bacterium
TATTCCCCATAAGTTCTATAATGTTCTGAGCAATGCGTGCCACTTTTTCTCCTCTTTTAGCTCCAATCCAGTCCATCAGCACTTCGACAGACGCTGGCATCGCTTCCACAGCCGGTCGATAACAACATTCTCCGGCACCGGGTCGCCCCATCGTGACGCCGTTTCGTACCGCTTTTCGCTCGTGGGGGTCGCCAAAAACAACGAAGCCGCGATAAGTCATACTACAACTGCTATGTAACTCCTCACCACTTAGAGTGCCTATACCCCAATCTTAACTGTAAAGTTGTTTCCCCCTAATGGTAAGTGACTTTTGTCACACAATATTGATGACATTTGTCATTGCTCAATAAGTTGGAGTAATACCTCATTAGGACGGCCTTAAGAATAGCTTTAAGTAAATTTTCCACAAGTTATTGAGTAAATATTAGATAAGTGACCCGTGTCACTGTCGGCATGGAGCAACTTTATGTATACTTAATGTGGGAAGAATTGAAGAAGTTTCAGGCTGTGCTGGAGCCCGATTTGCAGTAGCAGACTTTCAATCAGCCTATCAGGCGTAGGCCAGACTGGCCCGGACGCTTATCGAAGTGGCGCTGCGAGCTGGTATAACCGAGGCCAGGGTCGAGATAAGTAGCACGGTGACCAGCCAGATTAGCCCGGCTGCAAAGTTGTATTGATAGTCCAATTCCATCCTGAACACAGCCTGACCCATCACCGCGGCCAGGGGCTGCCCTAACATAAACGATAACGGCACGGCGATGGCCCAACTGATAAGCCCCTGCAACGCGCCTTCCATAAGGAACATGCTCATAATCACCGGCGTCTTGGCCCCGATGGCCCGCATCACCCCAATCTCCTTCGTTCGCTCGACCACGCTAATGGAGAGAGAGCCCATCAAGCTAATCCCACCGACCACAACCATGATGATGGCCGGAACAAATAGCATGCCCAGGTACTCGGCAAAGAAGTTGTCGAAAAATTGCCGGTTTTCATGAATGGTCTCGCTATCTCTGATCTCCCAGTTACGCTGTTCAAACAACTGCTTCAACCGGCGGGTCACCGCCTCAACCTGGGCCAGGCTATCAGAGCGAGTGCGTACGAGCAGTTCCCGGCCTACATTGTGTTTGGGTGTGGCTTTGAAGATGGCATTCTGAGGCGCGTAAATATCATCGGGAGAGTAGCCCACGGACAGCATACGGTAGAAGCCAACCACTTGCCAGGTATGATCGCCCAGCGTGCCCAAATCAAGGGTGACGGTTTCACCCAGCTCGATGTGGTTATCTTCAGCCGTCTCCTCATTGATGACAATGACTCGAGTGGCCTGATCCGCGCCATCCTCGACTTGTAACCAGCGTCCGGCCACAATCTTGGGCCGGTACATCTCACTGTCGGCGGGAATACCAATCAACCGGGTGCCGATCCCGGCTTCCCGGGTGCGCTGTCCGGCCCGCAGCAAGGCGGCAGAGTGGCTGAACCAGACCTCGGCTTGCGTCACCCCGTCCAACGATTCAGCCATTTTGACCAGGTGATCGATGCGTTGGTTGTCCTCAAAGCTAAGCCGGGTCTGGTAACCCCGTCGCCCCAGGTCATTATCTACGGTCAGGGTAATCGAACTGGACAGGGTCATAACCATCAGAAACAGGGTGCCGGCCGTAATCAAGACCAGTTGGGTTAATGTCAGGCGACCCTTGCGCCGGAACATATTGCCCAGAGCAATGGCTTTAGGCCCCGAGAAGAGGCGATCCGCCAGCCGCTCGATCAAGCGGTCGAGCCGGTTGAGGCCGAAGTTGCCCCCCAAGCCGTAGCTGGCGATGGCCTGACGCACGGTGATGCGAGCGCCGCTTAATACCGGCCACAGCCCGGCCAACAACGGGACAGCGATGGCCGTCACAGCCTGAATGACAAATGCTTGGGATGAATATTGAAATACGTCGTAATCGATGTTGAAGATATCCAGAAAATATTGAGAGGCACCAAAGGCCAGCAGTGATCCTAAGGGCAGCGACACGACCAGGGCCAACGTGCCGTAGACCAGCACGCCTGCCAGATAGACTTCAACAATGGTGCCGGTCCGGCCGCCAATCGCTTTCATGACCCCAATCTGGTCGGTTTGCTGGGTGATGAGCGCGGTCAGGGTGTTGAAAATCAGCACAACACTCATCAGCAGAGAAACCCCGGCCAGCAGTTGCAGAACCAGGTAAATTCCATCGAAAAACTGCTGACCCCAGTGTTCGTCGGGATCATCATGAATGGTCGCGGCCACGCCGACACCGACCTTGCCCAGGCGCTCTTTGATGTTTGAAGCCACCTCTCTGGCCAAAGCCTCGCTGTAGGGTTCAACCCGAACTAACAGATGGTTGAACTCACCGTTGGGGATATTGAACCGCTCCAGCCCTCGGGCGTCGACAAAGAAATGGGCATCGTCACCAAAGTCGGGGGAAGTCATAAAATGGTAACGTATTTTGCCGGTCACAGGCAACGCCCGGTCGGTACCGTCCAACTCGAAGATGACCTTATCGCCAAATTCAAGGTTGAGATATTGGCCGGCCCGGATGTCGATGCCGATGTTGTTGCGTCGGGGCCACTCGCCCACCTTCAACAGCAGCAGGTTGTATTTTTGCTCCTCGTAATCGGCCCGCATGATCAGCACCCCGGGCTGCCAGGCCTCGTCTTGACTGAGCCGGTAGCGGATGGCAAGTTGGTTGGTCGCTTCAATGCCGGCCACCCCGTCGACACTTTCCAGCCGGTCGACGGTTTCCTGGTCGACTCGATCAGCCAGGAGTATTCTGGTATGGGCCGGGATAATGGATCGATGAACCCGGTTCAGCTCAGGGGTCAATTGGCCCATCATGCCAAAGATGGCCCCCAGGGCAAACACTCCGGCGGCAATACTCAGGGCCGCCAACATCGTGCGAATTTTATTGTTCCATAAATCAGACCAAACTTTATGCCAGATAACGCTCATGATAATTCTCCTTCACCGGTTGTCGGTTACCAGGTGGTCAGGGTGCAGCTTGGCAAGAGCCAGATTAGCCGCTCATAGCCATCGCTTTGTATAGCATAAGCAAATCGTCATGCTGAATTACAACAGGTTGGTTTCTGGTCGAGTGTTCAGGGTTGGTCAGTAGCGACTTGTGTGTTTGTGCGGGGGTATCCGCCTGACATTCTCTGGTAATAGTTAACTTGCCGCAATCTATAGACAATTTCAGAGTCATCGTGTTATTTCCTTGTATACCTATGCCACATTCGCCGCTGCAATGCGGTGCGGCGTAAGTTGGGGTAAGATCATCAGATAATCATCCCGTGTGACCCGGCCATTAGCAATTTCGATGCGGCGGGGCACGCGCTGGGCCAGCTCTTTGTCGTGGGTAACCATAAGCATGGTCTTGCCCTGGTTGACAAGCCGGCTAAACAGATCGAAAATTTCGCCGGCGGTACGGGAGTCGAGATTACCGGTGGGTTCATCGCCGACGAGCAGGGGCGGGTCGTTGGCCAGGGCCCGGGCGATAGCCCCCCGCTGTTGCTGTCCGCCGGA
>JBFGLD010000871.1:0-3531 GCA_041576335.1 Anaerolineae bacterium
ATTACCGTTCTCTTTGGCCGCTCGGGCGCCGGTAAAAGCGTGAGCCTGGCCTGTATCGCCGGGTTGACAACGCCGGAAGAAGGTTATATCTCGGTCAACGGCACCGTGTTTTTCGACCGCCAAAAGAGCGTCAATCTACGCCCCCAACAGCGGAGAGTGGGGTATGTCACCCAAGATTATTTACTATTTCCGCATTTAAGCGTGGTTGACAACATAGGTTTTGGCTTGGTGGGTTACTCGCGCCTGGAGCGAACGGCTGTCGTTGCTGAAGCGTTAAGACGTGTCGGGCTGGTTGGGCTGGAGCAGCGAAAGCCGGCAGAATTGAGCGGCGGGCAGCAGCAGCGGGCTGCTCTGGCCCGAGCACTGGTGATCCGCCCCAAAGTCTTGCTGCTCGACGAGCCGTTTTCTGCCCTGGATGGCCCGACCCGGTCCTATCTACGGCGTGATCTACAGCAAATTCAGCGTGATCTTCATTTACCGGTCGTGTTTGTAACTCACGATCTGGCCGAGGCCTACTTATTGGCCGACCGAATTGCCGTGATTGACGCCGGCCGGCTGCTGCAGCTCGACACACCCGAAACCGTGGTTTATCGACCTTGCAACCGGCGCGTCGCCGAATTGACCGGCGGCAGCAACTTTTTCGTGGGCGAGGTCATCGGCCACAAGACCGGTCTATCAGTTGTGCGGGTTGGCCGAACTGAACTCGCCGTACTCCCGACCCCCTTACCGGTAGGCTGCCCGGTAGAACTATCAATTCGGGCTGAACGGATTATGTTAATCCGAAAAGATCGAGTGGTTGGACCCCGAGAAAACCAGGTTGAAGGTCATATTGTGGACGAGCTGACCGACGGCTTTAATCACACGCTTTTTTTTCGAATTGATGAAGGGTGGCGGCTGGGTCATGGTCTCTACGATCTGGAAATTATGCTGCCGGCCTACGTCTATGAACGTCTGGGGGTTGGCCAACACCGGCACTGGTCGGCCACAATCAAGCGCGAGGCTGTACACATCTTGGGTCCAATTGAATCCGATGAAAATAGGGTTTAGGGATTGGGGAAAAGACTAACCCCTCACTCCTGATCCCTGACTCGTCTCCGGTCCGGCCTATAACATCCGCACGACAATGGGTGCCTCCCGCCACAATTCCTCCAGTTGATAATAGGCTCGCTGTTCCGGAGAAAAAATATGAACAATCACCGCGCCAAAATCTACCAGGACCCAACCAGACTCAGGCGAACCTTCGACGACGGCCATCTTTGAGCCTGCTTTTTTGAGTTTTTCAAGCAAGTCGTCGCTGATGGCTTTCACCTGCCGGTTTGAGGCACCGTCACATAAAATAAAATAATCCGCCAGCAGCGTAACGGGACGCATATCCAGCATCAGGATGTTCGATGCTTTTTTACCGGCGATAATATCAACCGCAGCGTGAGCTAATTCGTTTGCTTCCAGAGGTTACCTCCACCAAAAAATAGGACAAAATTTTGAGCAGGTCATGTTATCACAAGTTAGTCAGGACGCAAAGAACAAGGTCCTGTATCAATTTTTTCAGCAACATTCTTGGACCTGGAGGCTGGAGATAACCAAGTCGTCGAAGGTTTTGTTCTGCCAGGATACATTGTCGGCATAAGCGGCCCAACACCGGCCGAAATTCCCCCAATCGACGTGGAGCCTATGAATTTGAAGAGCTTGAGAGACAAGAGATCGCAGATGTTTGACACGTTGAGGCAGATAATCGACAAATATAATCAAACCAGTAAGGGGATAATCGACCGTATCGAATGATAGCGATATTCGGAATGGATTCGAGGCAACGGGCATGTCTTCCGGCCGGCGGCATCAGCACCTCCTGCCCCAACGTATGAACCAGCCCCTAAACTGGTGGCCCTGTGCGCCAAGCCCCGGCTGTGCCTCTGCCACGCCGGTGAAGATAGATCCCGGGTAAGGAAACTGTATTACCAACTCAAAGACGCCGGTTATCACCCCTGGCCGGGTAAATCTGACCTGCTGCCGGGCCAAGCTTGTCGCCAAAAGCAACCCGGAACTTTGAGGATAGTGCCGGTTCTGGTATTATTCAGCCTGCAAAACGGTGTGCTGCTAATTTAGTACGCCCCATCTATTTGCGGAGGTACTGTGTTAAAACGGTTTGTCAACTTATCGGCACTGGTTATGCTGACGTTGGTCACGACGTCTACGACCGCGCATGCTCAGCAAATTGATACGAACGCGGGAACGGAATTTGTAAATTTGCTTCCGGCGGCACTTATGCTGCTGCTGCCCATCGGCTTCATTTTGCTGGTAAGTAGTGCGATGCCGGAACTTCAGGCCCCTGCCACGGCGACCAATATGCTTATGACCTGGGGCGCAGCGGCTCTGGCCTATTTTGCCGTGGGATTTGCTTTTCAATTTGGCGGCATCGCCCAGGTGAGTTCCCACCCGGGTTTCAGTGGTCTCTACTGGGAATGGTATCCGCTTGACCAGTCGGTTGATGCAGACGTGGCCCGCTTGTGGGGGGTGGTCGCGCTTCAAGGTTGGGCTCTGGCCGGTGCAGCCGCAAAGCCGGCTGCACTTCGGCTCTTCGCAGAACACCTTTCCTTAGTCGGGCTGGCTGCGGCGATTCCGGCGGCGGCCTTGCTACATGTTTCCAGACGCGGCGTGGCCCTGTTAGTTGGTCTCCTAATGGGGGCAATTACTTATCCTCTGGCGGGTAACTGGCTGTGGGGCGGCGGCTGGCTGTCTCACTTGGGCTCAAGTTTAGGTTTTGGGCACGGTTTTGTCGATTTCGGCGGGGCCAGCCTGATTTTTCTGGCGGGCAGTATGGTGACCTTTGTCGCCCTGATCATGTTCAACCCGGCTGCTCAACGGAATGACCGGGCCCAGTCCGAAGAAGTTGTCATTGCGGTCACCACCGATACGCCCTTAACGGTTTATCGAGATCCGGATATCCCGACCGCTCCCGAAGAGGTTATACCGGTCACGCCGATGCCCTCGGCTTATCTCCCGATCTTGGGGCTGTTGGGATCCGGCTTGGTACTCGTTGGCTGGTTTGGTATCTCGGCCGGTCTGCATGGGCCGACTGCCTCTAATTATAGCCCGGCGCAGGCCGGGGTAAACGGTATATTGTCTGCCTTAAGTGCTGCTTTCGCTGCCGCGGCTTACAGCTGGTTTACGACGCGCGATTTTAACCCGCTTATGACCTCGCGCGGCTTGATAGCGGGCTTGGTTGTTGCCGTTGCCGGCGCGCCGTTCATGCCAACTTGGGTGTTCGTCGCAGCCGGTTTGATCATGGGGCTGATTTTGCCCCCGTTGATCTATTTGTTCAATCAAGGGCTGCGTCTGGCAGATGAATTAGGCACTTTGGCGGTTTACGGGATTAGCGCTGTCATTAGTTTATTGTTGGTTGCCGTGTTCGCCGACGGCCGGGCCGGACAGGGCTGGAATGGGGTTGGATTGATAGAATACAGAGGCGTTGGCGAGCAAGGTGTCTCCGGCCTGGTTGTTGCGCCCGGCTTTGCTGCCGATTGGCCCGGCCAG
>JBFGLD010000872.1:0-3529 GCA_041576335.1 Anaerolineae bacterium
AAGACATCTCCAGACTGCACCGGAAAATTCACGCCGACGAGGCCCTGCCGGCCAATGAAATGGAGCGCCAGGCAGCCTACATCTTCTCCAACACCCAGCGCATCCTCATGGAACTGATCTACGATAACGTTGGCTTCCGCACCCTGGAACTGGGCCTGCTCTACAACTGGCTGAGCCTGGCCACCCTAAATCGCGGCTATGACGACCAGCATTTCTATAAATACTCCACCCAGCCGGATATGGTAATGCAAAGACTGGTAAACGAACTAAAAACCCTGTTCCCGAAATCTTCTTTCAAACACTCGAACGCCACTGGCCCACTGTCACCAAACGGGTGGGAACCATGACCGACAGACTACTCACCGAACAATAACCCCACCACCCACCAAACAACATAGCTGTAAATCTCTTTCAGCTGCTGCCGCTCCATGTGGGCTACAGACAGACAATCCTCAAAGTCCATACGATAAATTGCAAACAAATCCAATGCCCTCATTAGGGTTTGACGATGCTCTAGTTTTAACCCCTCTAATGACAAAATCGGGGCCGGCCGTTCTTTTATGCTTTTGGGCGAAAGGTGGTAAAGCTTTTTGGAGGGTCATTTATTCCTTTTTTAAGCGTAACTTTCTGTCGAAATGTTCCCGTTGGTCCTTGATAAAGGTGCCCGTTGTTATGTCGCCTTTTTGGATGATCTGCCAGGAGGATACGGCTGGGTGGGGACAAAAGTTGGTCATGTCCGAGAGGTTGGCTTGGTTACTCTGTTTATGGCCATCTTTGACCAAATATCCGGCCAAATAAGATGGCCGACTGCGGGTTAGTCAGCAAGTCGGCCATTACTAGGTTACTCAGAGCACTGCGCTAGCGGCCTGGCCATCGATTGATCACCGTGCAAGGTCCGATCGTATCATTGAAGTGACTCAGACATTTGTCCAACGCGGACCAATAGATTGTCATCGTTTGTGGCGATCCCGTTTGGCCAGGTTGGACGTGGCAAATCGTCACTAATTCCAACCGATCAAATGCATTGTCGGCCGAGGTCGTTGTGGCCAATATCAGACCTACGGCAATTACCACCGTTATAGCCGCCAGCAGTAGCCACCACCGCGCTTTACCTTTTTCAAATTGGGTCTTCATTTCTCAATCCTCCCTAAAGGCCTCATTTTTGGGCCTGGATTGAATGATGAACCTTGGGATACCACATTTCGGGAGGATCCTGACCAGAGTTTACAATATCCTAGCCATCTCCCTATTTTGGAGCAAGGTCCACCACTACTGTTTGTTGGATACCTTCAACGAACATCGGCTTGCTACAATCATTCATAGTCTACATCCTTTCTCAGGCTTCGATTGTCTCCGCGTTTGCTATTCTCTTCCCACCCTGCCGGCTCTAACTGGCGCCTAGCCACCAATCTGGCCGTGTTGTTTTGAGGTGAGACCTTGTCAAGCCTGATCCTTGTTAGAAAAACAAAATCTCTCCAGATGTATCTAGAGAGATTAACTGCCGAGTGATCTTTTTGAATTTGAGTTCGTTACACACTGATTAGACTAGGACAATCGCAATTTCAGAAAGGCAGACGCCTAGATGCACTCTGGACCCCCAACTCTTAGCTGCGACGTTTCACTTCGGTGCTGAAAAAGTTTGTCGAACGTCAATGGTAAGCTAAAGCAGTTGGGGAATTGTGACAGATATTTATTTTCTATACACCTAAATTATAACACAAATTCACCGTAATTTCAACGACTTTGGCCTTTTGATAGATTTGGCGAAAAATTCAACGTTAATGGTATGATCGCTACAGCCGCCGCTTTGAAGAATATCGGTTACCCAAGAGCCGACAAGATCGTTATACACTAGGCGAGCAGATTGGTCGGGATGGGATGGTGCTGTGGACACACCTGGGTAACAGACCTGATCTGGTCCAGCTGCGTCAGCTGCCGGCTCTCGAGACGATGCGCCAAGTGTGGCTGCAACAATTCCTGGTGCAAGAGGGTCAATTAAAATGGCGTTCAGCGAGTGACCTGCCCCCTGCTAACTTGATGATCCAATCGCCCTATGATGTCGAAGCTCGCTTCAGCATGAAACGTCAGACGGAGTGGACCGGTTACAAAGTCCATTTAAGTGAAAGCTGTGACGAGGAACTGCCGCAGCTGATGGTTAATGTCGAAACGACCAAGGCCACCACGACAGATTATGAAATGACGCCAACCATCCATGCCCAATTGGCAGAGCGCGACTTACTGCCGGCGGAACATTTACTTGATAAGGGCTACATGAGCGCCGATAACCTCGTCGATGGGCACCAACAGGGAGTGGATCTGGTCGGGCCGGTACAAGTCGATCTCAGTTGGCAGGCCCAGGCGGGTCTCGGCTTTGATGCTTCCAGTTTTATGATTGATTGGGATAAGCAACGCGCCATATGTCCCCAGGGCGTAGTCAGCAATAAATGGACGACAATGACCCAGAACAAGCAGCAAGTGTACAATTTTCGCTTTCCCCGTGGGGCCTGTTCTCGTTGTGTTGTTCGTCCCCATTGTACTAAAGCCGTTCACACACCCAGAGCTTTGACTATCCAAACTCAATCGGCTTATGAAGCCCTGCGAACTGCTCGCCAGCGCCAGCAACAGGAAGAGTTTCGCGCACAGTATGCCAAACGAGCCGGGGTCGAAGGCCTTGTTTCACAAGGTGTTGCCATCGCCGATCTGCGCCGAGCCCGTTATACTGGTCTTCTCTAAACACGGCTGAAACACATTCTAACTGCACTTGGCATGAATATATTGCGCTTGGATGCCTGGTGGGCTGATATCTCACCGGCTCCCACCCGTACAGCCCCCTTTGCTAGACTGGCACCAACCTAGCTTTGGACATCATAACAATTCGCCAGCAGTATCACGTCATATGGCCAAGTCCATACCCTACACCATAGGGTCATCCCACCACAGGTCTGAGCAGCTGAAGATTAAACGTTGCGCATTAGTCTGCGGCGAAGCAGAAGAACAACCCGGCGCCGCCGGTCGATTGCAGCCCTTCCTGACTGCACCCACGTGTGGCATGCGTAGAGTTCCACGAGGTGTTGCCACCACCGTGTCGGTCGTGATGGCCGACTTGGGCGCTGCCCTCATCATTACTTGTCCAATTGTTGCACGTGTGATCGGCATCATCGGGGAAGTAAGCTGTCCCGTCTGCCTGGGTGCCCGTCAGAATGTCGTGCTCATTCGGGCTGTCGCCGCGGCCTTTCACTGAATTTCCATTTTCGTCCAGGGCTGTCCGCTTAACTATATTCGGGCTAATGTGAAGTTGATCGAGGTCGGACGCGATCAACTCGCCACGGGCATTGTACCAGGGGCCAATCCCGATCCGGTCCCGTGCAGAGACACCTCGCGCGTCGGGCTCTTCTGTACTGAGATACGCACGCCAGGTGCGATCCCCGGCGCCAGCTGCTTCGGCGAGGGCCTGACAGTGGGCGTCGGCACCTTCCAGACCGCCGAGATTACCGCCGTCGCCGAGTCCGACGCTGGTGACGAAAAAGCT
>JBFGLD010000873.1:0-3527 GCA_041576335.1 Anaerolineae bacterium
CCCGAAATGAGAGCCCGAGCCAGTCAAATGAGCGGATTAAAGCAATTCATCATCCTGATTCTCGCTGTGTTACTTTGTTCTCCGGCGGCCCTCGCCCAGACCGAGACTTATTGTCTGCCGGGTCAGGAGCCCCATTTTAGACACGGCTTCGCTTTTTTGAAACAGCAGCTCGGCGACATTATGGGCGAGCCGCTCGAGTGTGAGCATTACGATGAGGCCGGCAATGCCTACCAACGAACGTCCACCGGCCAGGCCTTCTACCGCAAGCATACGAATATACCGAGCTTCACCGCCGGGAACCGGCACTGGGCCTGGACCCCCAACGGCCTGGAGCAGTGGACCGGTCAGCCGGCAGAACCGGCGACCGGCAGCCCTCCGCCGCCGACTGTGAGCGCCGTCAGGGTGATGTCCTACAACATCCTATTCGGGGCCGGGGCCAGCCCTGATTGGGAGCAGCGCGCGGCCCGCCTCAGCCCCTTCGCTTACCCGGGCAATCGCCTGCCGGCAGTCCTGGCCGTGATCAATGCCGCCGAGCCTGATATTCTGGGTCTGCAAGAAGCTGCCGGTTGGGGCCGGGGCACACCTTCGCTCGTTCAGCAGGTGGCCGATGAGTTGAAAATGAACTATTACCTGGCCCCAACGCCGAGCGGGCTTGACCTGGCCCTGTTAACCAGGTTTGAGATTGTCGAAACGGAAAATTTGTCGGATCGGATTAGCAGCGTTGGGGCGCTGCGGGTTACCCTGGCGCTGCCCAACCTGGAACAACACGTCCACGTCTTCGTGGTCCACCTGGATCCGTTTTCAGCCGAGACCAGAGCCGGTCAAATGGCCATCCTGACCGAAGCCATGGCCCCTTATTTCGAGGCGCCGACCATTTTGATGGGCGATACCAACGTGACCTGCCTGGATGACCCGGGCAACTGCCAGGAATACCGTCTGCTGAGCCAGGCCGGTTGGCGCTTAGTGATGCGCGAGAAGTACCTGATCAACCAAATCTGGACCTCGCCGCTGCTGGACCGACCGCTCCACCCCGTGCTGTTCCCGGAAGCCACCTTCGCCATATCCGATCATCTGCCGCTGGGTGCGATCATCAAGGTTGCTCCGCCTCGCCGAGACCCAGGCCGGCCGGCTCTCCGCTAATAACGCCTGGCCTTCAGCGTGACCATCACGCGTGAACCGGAGCTGACTCCGGAAAGGGTGGGTGCGGTTCGGTTTGATAATAGTACACAACGTCCTCAACTCAGCCCACTTTTGCTTTGTCGGCGGCGCGGGCCAGGAATTTTTCCATTGAATTGACGATAAAACGTTCATGGCTGCCCGTGGCGATCAGTTCCTGCTCGTCTCGCGCTTCGACCTTGAAGACCAAGCGCCGCCCATCAACCTCGGTCAGTTCGGCCCGGCCTTCCACTTTCATACCCAACGGCGTGGCCGCCAGGTGCTGAAGGTCAATCCGCGTGCCCACGCTGCCCTGTCCTTCGGTCAGCCCGGCGGCGATGCAGCCGATGGCCGTCTCTTCGAGCAGGGCCACCAGTGCCGGGGTGGCAAAGACCTGCACCCCGGTATTACCAAAGTGATCGGCGGTCAGCTCGGGGCTGACCCGTTTCTCAATTTGGTGGATGCGGCCCACCGCTAAAGTCTCTTTCATGTGCAATCCCTTTATCTCTATCGTCCGGTGCGGTCCGGGCGATAGCATGCTCTTGTTCCTAATTCGAATGCGATTGTCAAATTATCTCACCATATTCTAAACAGCCTGGAAAACAAGTCGGTTTGCGCGTAAATTCTGCAAGCGCGGAGATGAAGCGTTTGATCCAATTGACATAAGCTTCGTCGGTGCGGAGGGCGTAGTCCCGCCTTAAAAGCTACTATTACCGGACTAATCGTCGAATGAAAGATTATCCCAAGAAAATCAAAAACTGATCCGTGAATATATGAGCGAAGCATACGAACGCGAATTGCATCGCGAATTGAGCAAGCTTGAAGGCAGCTTTCGTCAATGGCAGAATGAGGAAATTGGCAGCGGCGAATTAAGCTATCGGCTCCACCAATACGAAGTGGGACCGTCCAGAGAATTTCGTGGTCCTAAAATCCCGCTGCTGGCCCGACGAAGTGCCGGCGATGGTTTTCTGAATACAGCCATGATCGGTAGGTGGCCGCCAATCTTATTTACGTCGTTGCGAGCGGCGGCGTGGCCTATTGCTACCTTCGTAACTGCGAATATGGTTTCGATTATAGTGTGATGGTGTCTTTCCTGGCAGCTTTGAATGGTTCTCCTGGAATTGGCTTTCCGGTACGAAAGTGCCGTAATTAAAATCGGGTAATCGCCGCCGTTCGATTCGTGTCCCCAGCAGTTTTTCAATGTCTCGTATCATCTGCTCATCCGCTTGTCCTGCAAACGTGAATGCTTCACCAGTCTGGTGAGCGCGACCGGTGCGACCGATCCGGTGAGTGTAGGCATCGACAGTATCGGGGATATCGAAGTTGATCACGTGCGATATTTCCGACACGTCTATGCCGCGCGCAGCAACGTCGGTGGCGGCGAGAATGTCGAATTTCCCTTCGCGAAAGCCATCGATCGCATTCTGTCGCTGATTCTGCGACATGTTACCCTGCAGTGCTGCCGCGCGATAACCACGCTTTTCCAGGTCGCGTGCCAGGTTACGGGCGCGATACTTGGTGCGGGTAAAGATCAGGACGCGGTCGGTGGGTGTCTGTTGCAACATTGCCAGCAGGAGATTTTTCTTGAGACTGTCGGGCACTGGATAGAGCGCGTGTGAAACGGTCTTCGCCGGAGCAATCTTACCGATTTGAACGGTGACCGGATCTTTGAGGATATTATCTGCCAGTTTCCGGATATCCTCTGGCATTGTGGCTGAAAAGAAAAGTGTCTGGCGTTGGGTCGGCAGTAGCTTGAGGATGCGACGAATGTCGGGGAGGAAACCCATATCGCACATGCGATCAGCTTCGTCCAACACCAGTACCTCAACCCGCGATAGATCGATATCGCCATCGTTAACGAGGTCGAGCAGGCGACCAGGACAAGCAATGACGATCTCTGCGCCACTCCGCAGCCGCGAAACCTGAGAAACTTTGCTCACACCGCCGTAGACGGATACGCTGCGCACTTTGGTATTCTTCCCGAGGTCCAGAATCATCTGGTAAATCTGTTCAGCGAGTTCGCGTGTGGGCGCAACGATAAGGGCACGCACTCGGCGCAACGGGCCTTTGGTTAGGCGCTGCAGAATAGGCAGGGCGAAGGCTGCGGTTTTGCCGGTGCCGGTCTGGGCTAAGCCCATCACGTCACGCCCTTCGAGCACCATGGGGATGGCTTGCTGCTGAATCGGGGTTGCATGGCTGTAGCCCTGTTCTTCGACCGCACGCAGCAGTTCGGCCGTGAGGCCAAGTTGATTAAATAACACTGGATATATTGCTCCGAATCCACCCGACACGATGGCGGCTTGATGCCGCGAAAGTTTCGATCCGGGCCAGGACTCTGGGTTAGCTCCGAAGACCGCAGAAGTGCGGTGCGG
>JBFGLD010000874.1:0-3526 GCA_041576335.1 Anaerolineae bacterium
ACCCGGCCATTCTCGACGAGCTTATGAAACACCGTGCTCCGGAGGTAGGGATAATCGCACCGAAAATATATTATGCCGACAAACCCAATACCATTTGGTCGGTCGGCGGACGACGTCATGCCTGGACTCTGGAGATGACTCATCGGGGTGACAATCAGGTAGACCGAGGCCAGTGGGAAGAGGTTATAGAGCAGGATTACCTGATTGGGTGTGCTCACCTGTTTTTTCGACCATTGCTGGAAGATATCGGCCTGCTTGATGCCGGTTACTATTTTTACTACGATGATGTTGACATATGCATTCGAGCCCAAAGGGCAGGCTATCGGCTGCTGCTCGTGCCGCAAGCACGTATGTGGCACAAAGTTGCGGATAGTAGTGGCGGGGTCGGCACGCCGCGAGAACGATACTATATGGCCCGCAGCAGCGTGCGCTTTTTTCGAAAACACGTGCAAGGTTGGCGCTGGCTCGCAGTTATCCCTTTTCGAACCGGAAGCGCTATCAAGACGTTGTTGCGATTGGCCCGACATCGCCGCTTTGACTCGGCCACAGCCTACCTGCGCGGATTACGAGACGGATTCAGGGTGTCTTTAGAGCTGCGAGAAGTGCCGCCTTGCGAATCTTAATGACTCTTTTCAATCAAGTCGGTAAGGGTACGTACTGGCGTGCCCTCCACTTGGCCCGTCATCTCGTTCGTCGCGGCCATACCGTGACCGTGATGCCTATCTCCCGGGACTTACGGTTTAAGTTTCGGGAACGACAAGAGCAAGGCGTGACCATTGTTGAAACGCCTGATTTCACAACGGGGATGTTACGCTCCGGTTGGGACGTGTTCGATGCGCTGGCGCGCGTTTTCTGGCTGCGAAAAACGCAATATGACCTGGTGCACGCATTTGAAACCAGGCCGGTCGTCCTGATTCCATCCTTATATGCCCAAAAGTTCTGCGGGGCGAAATTGGTGATGGACTGGTGTGATTGGTTCGGTGCGGGTGGTTCCGTTGAAGAGCGCCCTAATCGGCTGCTACGCGCGGTCCTGCGCCCGGTTGAAACCTTCTTTGAAGAAAGGTTTCGGACATATGCGGATGGTTCGACTGTCATAAACACCGTCTTGCGTAAACGGTTACAGGCACTCGGTGTCGAACCTGAAACCATATTTATGTTACGAAATGGGAGTGATGTTGAAAATCTGCGCCCATTCAGAATAGAAGATGCCAGACAACGGTTAGAACTTGTCCAAGATGTCAAAATAATAGGCTATATCGGGGCCATTTTTCAGCAAGATGCGCAGCTGATGGCTGAGGCTTTTAATATCATTCACCAGGCAGCACCGAATACACGGTTGTTAGTTATCGGTTATTGTAATATTCCCATCGACAGCTTGGTTAAGTTTCCACAAGCCGTGTCTCATACGGGACCCATTCCAGGCCGGTTACTAAACGATTACTTGGCAGCCTGCGACATTTTTTGGCTGCCTCTCCGCAATTCCGGCGCGAATCAAGGGCGCTTGCCCCTAAAACTGAATGATTATATGGCGGTTGGCCGACCCATTGTGACGACAGCGGTCGGCGATGCGGCCAGCATCGTAAACATGCATCAGCTTGGTCTAGTATCTGCGGACCACGCGGATGACTTAGCAGCCAAGGTTTTGAGTTTACTAGCCAATCCGGCTCAAAAAGAGTACTTTGGGCGACAGGCACGTCAGGCAGCTGAAACAGTTTTTGGTTGGGATTTAATAACCGCCGAACTCGAAAGATTTTATGAAATGGTGATGTCAGCCTCCAAAAGTAGAATCGAGCAGGCAAATCTGCCATAATGTGAAGCAAACATTACTGGGTGAATGTAAATCTCTGGTAGGTCAAACAATTCGTTATGAGGACAAAAGTAGGATTCTGGGAATTCGTGGGAATGGGAAGGCCGCAAATGCGCGGACAGACGTCTTTAGCCAAAGCGATTTTCTTCGGTATCTTCGGCAGCCCGGACGCACACTCACGCATTCGCAACAGTCACGTCCTAAATGCCATCGAGCGATTAGAATTACCAAAGACAACCAAGGTCCTTGATCTTGGCTGCGGACGAGCCCTGTCGCTTTTTTGGCTTTCAAAACATCATCCTGACTGGCAGTTAATCGGGATTGAGCTTGACCCCACCCTGGCGCATCCGGCCATACGCTCGGTTGCGCGAGGACAGTGGTCTAACATTGAGATTATTGAAGGCGAAGTGATGGAAGTCACCCAAGAAAATAGCTTCGATTTGGCTATTTGTATTGACGTTCTCGAGCATATTCCCGATGACGTAGGCCTTTTGAAAAAAATTTTCCGAGCCTTAAAGAGTGGCGGCTACCTGGTTTTGCACGTACCTCGTAGAAACGAACAACAGTGGCGTTTTTTGAAAGTGTTCCAAAACCACACGGTCGAAGGTGAGTACGGACACGTGCGTGGAGAATATGTAGAAGCTGAACTACGAGAGCGGTTTGCCCAAGCAGGATTTGAAATTCGGGAGCTGCAGCAAACCTTTGGGCGGTGGGGTGAGATTTCGTTTGAGTTAAATCAGTTAGCCTGGAAGCGTCCCTGGCTGCGTTACGCGCTTGTTCCCTTCACCTACCCTATTGCGATCCCAATTGGCTATCTCGATACCCACCAATACCAAGCCCAGGGCAATGCCTACCTGGTTATCGCCCAGAAGCCTTGAATCGGACCCATGGAAACGGTCTGCTGTCAATTGTGTGGTGCCGATGATTCCAGGATTTTGTTTGAGGGGAAGGACTTCTGGTATGGGGGTCCCGGCAAATTTCCGGTCCGTCAATGTGAGGCCTGTGGCCTAATCTACCTTAACCCACGTCCCGCCAAGAATGAGATTGGACAGTACTATCCCGACAGCTATGATCCGTACTCTCCGGCCATTGAGGATGATCCGTCGAGGTGGCGTCGTCTGGGCCGGCGCTACAGTATGTTCAAGCGCATACGATTTGTTGAGGCCAGAATCAGGGGAACCGGCAAGGTACTGGACGTTGGCTGCGCCACGGGAAATTTTCTTGATGCCCTGCGGCGGCGCGGCTGGACGGTTTATGGGGTTGAAACCAACGGCAAAGCCGCCGCTTATGCCCGCACGCGCTTAGGAATTGATGTTTTCAACGGTGAATTAGAACAGGCCAACTTTCCGAACCGCTATTTCGACCTTGTTATTCTGTGGGATGTGTTAGAGCATATCCACAATCCCCGGCAGACGCTTTTGGAGGCGGCCCGTATAACGCGACCAGGCGGCACCTTGATCCTAACGCTGCCTAATCCTGAAAGCCTGGAGGCGAAAATCTTTGGGCCATTCTGGGCCGGCTGGGATGTACCTAGACACTTAAGCATTTTTTCTCGATCGGCTATTAACAGGTTACTCGGTGAAACGCACTGGCAAATGTTTGAGCTGCGGTGTATCACCGGGCGACTGTGGTTGCTCAACCTGAGTATGAGTCATTGGTTGGCCCATAGAATAGCCAATGCCAATGTGCGACAGCTAATCCTTAAGCTGACCGGTTCAC
>JBFGLD010000875.1:0-3524 GCA_041576335.1 Anaerolineae bacterium
CCGGCGAGCACTTTGTGGCCATTACCGATCCCGGCAGCAGTCTGGCCGAGCTGGCCGAGCAATACGGTTTCCGCAATACATTCCTCAACGACCCCAACATCGGCGGACGTTACTCGGCCTTGTCTTACTTCGGCCTGGTGCCGGCGGCGCTGGTTGGGGTAGATCTGGAGCTGTTGCTTAACCGGGCGATGATTGGAAAAATGGCACGGATGTATCCGATGTTAATTGCAATTGGGTTTATGATTGTAATCGCTTCACTGATCATCGGTTACTTCAATTCACAAACCGCGGCGGCTTATTTTGCAGAAACGAAGGCGGTGCGGGAAACGACGCTTATGGCACAACGCATCACTTTTGAGAGCATCGGTTTATGGTTATCGCCGTTCAAGTTTCTAGGGTGTCGTACCTGCCTATTGGAACCATTCGATTGCCAATGAGTTGAACCCGGCCGAAGCAGGCTCAACCCTGCTCTCGCAATTGGCCACCGTAAAGAGCTTTTCGAAATGGCTCAATCCGCTACGGATGACCGGCATGGCCTTTATGCTTACCGCCGTCACCCTCGCTCTGGTTGTGGTTGTCGGCACCCTTCGCCTACAGGCCAAGCTGTTGGTCGAATTCTATCAAAAGGCCGGCGTCCGCTAACTGCGCCTTGAGTGCAGGCCGTCTGCGAGATATCACCTAGATGCACTTAAGCCTACTATACCAACCGTTCTAAACGATAAGCCGCGATTGGAGAGATTAGCGGCTCCGGCGAAACGCCACAAGCACCATGCCCAAGAATACCAGCTCTCGAAAAAACCGGGCAGGCTGAAGCTCGAGTCTGCCCGGCTCAAAAGAATACTGCTTTACAGGAAAAAACCAGGGCAGCATACTGTCGGCATCGGCCAGCAGATGGCCAAGATGTCCTACAAGCCAGCCATAGCCGGCCGCTTTGCCCCAAATTAGAGTAACTGCGCCCGACAAAAGGATTACGCTGAAGATATTGTGCGTATAATGTCGACCGTTTGGCATGAGATGAAATATATACCCGATCGGTTTATCAACTGCGTCGGGAAACAGACTGGCAATCAAAAGAGATTTTGTTACCGGCCCGCATCGCTTGGAATCGCCAAACAGACGGTGTTGTATTAAACCAATTGCAATATGCCCGGGAATATGCATCTTTAGGTTAGGCCCGTTCTCATCACATGATGGTAGTGCGCTTCGAATTGAGCCATAGCCGCTTTTGTAACCGGTCCAACTTGACCATTGCCCACCACTTTTTCCTCGATTTTAGTAATCGGCATGACGTGCATACTGGTACTGCTGATAAAAACCTCGCTGTAACGCCGAAGATCTAGGGGCATTGCTGTTTCGACCACCGGGTAATCTGTGTCTTGCATAACCCGAAGAATAACATCACGCGTAATTCCCGACAGCACGGTCGATTCTGGAGGCGTGATAAGCTGCCCTTGGGAGACGGCAAACAGATTACTCCGCGAGCCTTCTGTTAGAAAGCCGTCGTGATGCAGTATTCCTTCAACAGCACTAAGCCCACTTGCTTTGCGGCGGGCGAGATAATTGACCAAAGCGTTTAAGCTTTTGCAAGCGGGCATGAATCGCTGACCTTCAAATAGGACGGCAGCGGCTCCATTTTGATAGAAGACGTCGGGGTAGGTAGCCAGCGCAGTTGCTTGTATGGCAATCACCGGCACACTGTCCGCTGTCCCGTCTGAGCCAAGGGCAATAATTCTCGAGCTCCAGGTTGCCTGTGGGTCGACGTTGATCAGTTTCGTAAACCAGCCGGCGAGAGTCGCCACGTCGACACGCAGCTCGAGATCGATCATCCGCGCGGAACTCAGCAGCCGGTATAAATGGTCTTCCAAGTAGAATGGTTGTCCGTGATCAACCTTGACCGTTTCATAGACCCCGAAGCTGGAGAAGTAGGCCGGGTCGAAGATAGAAACTCGGGCCTGGTCAAACGGTATCAACTCACCATTGACAACAGCATAATCGAAGATCATTGACTCTCCTCAAGTAATCCAACGATAACTCAAATAGGGTTTGTTACCATTTCTTAGGCATAATTTTGCTTAATTATTGGGATTATATATCATATTATGCATATATTATCGTTATTTTCCCCACTTAACGAGAGTTGCTTAATTTTCTTATTAATTTCTAAACAGTCCGTCAAAATAATTTGTGATTTTAGGAAAGTGGGGTTTTTTTATACAATTATGGAATTTGATGACTTCTCTTCCCTATTATTTCGACTTAATTTAGATTAAGTGGGGCAAATAATTAGATCGCGGGAATTTGATACCGACTCAGCACTCGGGCCCAAATCAAAAAGGTTTTGCTGCGCCTAGAGCGGACAACCGCTAAACTGTGGCAGTAGATTCGCCTGGTCATGGCCTCTCATTAAAGTAACGGGTTAACAACCGATCCATCAACCACGGAAAGAGCGCACTAACCGTTACGAACGTACGATCAAAAAGAGTAACAAAAACATCTCGCTGTTCACGCTGAATCGTTTTTAGAATAGCTCGGGCAACACGTTCCGGTGGGACGCCGGCCAAACCCTCACGCCCACCGTCACCGCTGCCCAAGGAGTCTTGGTTGAAATCCGTCCTGGTCACACCCGGATAAACCGTGCTAACTCTAACGTTATCTGCTGCCAGTTCTATTCTTAGGCTTTCAGCCATTTTTTCCAGGGCCGCTTTGCTGGCGCAATAACCAGCGATACCCGGCATCGCCCGCCGTCCCACAATTGAGGAGACGTTGATAATCAGTCCGCCTTTAGAATTGGCTTTCAGATAAGGCAGGGCGGTCTGGATTAAGGCGACCGGGCCAAAATAATTGACATCCATCACCCGGCGCCCCTCTTCTTCATTCAGGCGTGCCACTCGATCACGAACGCCAATTGCAGCATTATTAATAACAACGTCAATCCTGCCAAAAGCCTCAACGGTGGCTTGGACCAGGGCTGTAGCCTGTCCGGTATCGCCCATATCGGTTGGCACCCCAACAGCTTGGTGACCAGTATGGTTGATTTCATCAACCAGGGCTTGTAGCGGCGGTCGACTGCGGGCTGCAAGGGCGAGCGAATAGCCGGCTCGGGCCAGGACACTTACTGTGGCCCGCCCAATTCCTCGAGTCGCACCGGTAAGGATGACCACACGGTTGCTTGAGATCATCGACTTTTTCTATAAAAGAAGCTTACTTAATTAATTTATTTACTTAATCAATTTTACGATTTAATGGCCCAGAGGCAAACAAGGTGGGGCTTAAACGGCAAGGATTAACCCAATTTTGAGAAGCGGCGGAGAGCCACCAGCACAATCAGCTCTAAACAGATCAAAACAACCAGACTGGCGCCAATACACCGAAACACCGTCCGCCGTGTTACTTGCGCGTTGTCTCGTCTCAGGGCGGCGCTATCATTCGCCTCGATAGATGGTGAACCATCACCCCTTAGCCAACCTACCGCTGCACCAAGAACGGTCTGAAAAGAGGGGATAGCCATGGACATGGGCTGAGAC
>JBFGLD010000876.1:0-3518 GCA_041576335.1 Anaerolineae bacterium
AAAATATCAAAAGCATCGGCGCCACCGGCGCTGGTGAGGTTGAATTCCCCCGGCCCAGGGTCGAAGTCCGCCGTACCTTTAAAGCGACCGGTGATGTACACGTTACCCGCTCCATCCACCACTATGCCCCACGCTAGGTCATCGTTGGGACTGCCCATAGACTTGGCCCAGACGAAGTTGCCGGCGTTGTCCAGCTTGCTCACAAAGATGTCTAAGTAGACGCCCGGGTCACCGGCGCTGGTGAGGTTGAATTCCCCCGGCCCCGGGTCGAAGTCCGCCGTTCCCTTGAAGAACCCGGTGGTGTAAACGTTGCCTGCCTCGTCTACGGCAAGGTCAAATCCTGTTTCATATTTGTCGCCGCCCAAGGCTCGGGTCCAGACAAAATCGCCGCTGTTCGCCATGACGGCTCCAACCCGGGTAAGAACCAACGTCGCCACGATTGGCAATAGGCCGAAAGCGCTAACAAAGACAACCCATAGAGGTACATTCAGCTTTCTCACAGTTTTCTCCTGGCGTGGATCTTAAGTCGTGGACCTATAACTTCGAGTCAGCTTGATTATATCTCATGGTTAAAATCGCAGCAATTTAAATTGGCTGCCTTCGATTTGAGCCTTATCGACCTCAATCGCTGCTCAACTCCCCGGCTTAAGCGCGCGAATCAAAGCACCTGAGTGCTTGACCTGCCGGGGTTATTTCGTCATTATGTAAGTGTAACTTTAGAACTTCAAACTACTTTCAGGAGGCCGTATGCACGTCTTCAAATCACCCCGTCTCATTTTGGTAACCGCACTGGCTCTTGGTTGGCTTGCGGACTTATTCTTTTATGGTAAAGCGCTGGGCGTTTCGATGCTGCTGTTTGTGCTGGTGTTGCTGGCGGCGCTGGTCGGTTTGGGCCGGCACGAGGGCATCTACCCGCTCCGGCGCCAGATCTGGTTGGGTTTGCCCCTCATTTTTTTTTCGGCAATGGTGGCAGTCCGAGCCAATGCTTTTATTACCTTCCTCAATGTCGTGGCCAGCCTGGCCTTGTTGGGGCTCATCGCTCACTTTTACACCGCCGGGCGATTGGTCCGGTTGGGCCTACTTGGCTATCCGCTTGTTCTGCTGGAAACGGGCATCAACGCCTTAATTCGGCCGGCACCGTTGATTGCGGCCAGCGCCGATGTCGAGACTTTACGGTCCACGGGTAAGCGCAACGTCTTGCCTATCATCTGCGGCTTGGTCCTGGCTGTGCCGGTTCTGACCATCTTTATCTGTTTTTTGGCCGCAGCCGATTTGGTCTTCGCCAGCTACGTGGAATATATACTCGACCTCGACTTTCTGGCTGATATACTTGAAGGGCTGTGGCGCGGCGCACTCATTGTGGTTGTGGCCTGGCTGCTGGCTGGAGGTCTGGCCTATACATATAGTCGCCGCGCTGTTGGGGCCGGCGAAAGTATCGGGGAGATAGCGACTCGACGCCTGGGGGCGATCCAGATCTTTGGCTTTGTTGAGGCCGCTATGGTCTTGGTGGCGGTGGACCTTTTGTTCTTGGTCTTCGTAGCGATTCAGTTCACCTATCTATTTGGCGGACAGGCTAATATCGTCCTCGAGGGCTATACCTATGCCGAGTATGCTCGCCGGGGATTCTTTGAGTTGGTGGCCGTGTCGCTCTTGGCCTTGGGACTCATTCTCGGACTGCACCGGCTGGGCCGGCGCCGGACGCCGGCCCAGATCCGCCCCTTAAATGGATTGAGCAGCCTGATGATTGGCCTCGTTCTGGTCATTTTGGCCTCGGCTTTTCAGCGGCTGCTGCTGTATGAAGCGGCTTTTGGCTATACTCAACTGCGCCTTTACAGCCACATCTTTATGGTCTGGCTGGCTATCACCTTTGTCTGGCTGTTGGTAACGCTGTGGTGGCAGCCGGGTTATTTCGCCATCGGTGCCTTCGCGGCCAGCCTGTGTTTTCTAATCACCCTGAACTTCGTCAATCCGGACGCCTTCATCGCCCGGCAAAACCTGGCCCGCTACCAAACCAGCGGCAAGCTTGACGCTTATTACCTGACTTCCCTGTCCGACGATGCGATCCCGGTTTTGGCTTCGTCTCTGGGGCAGCTGAGACAGAGCGAACGGGACGTGATCATGAATAACCTTTCTTTTCGTCGCAGCCAGTTGGATCAGCGGTTCAGCGAACAGCCCTGGGTCTCATTCAATCAGGCTCGCTGGCGCGCTCACCGGGCCGTGGTAGGATTACCGTTGGATTGACAACCCGCCCTAACTTGGGATATAACTTAAGGGTCGGAGTTCGTGTTGCCGTTCTTGAGTGATACGCGATACGCAATATGAGCATATCAACATGAAACTCAAGGCCCCGATATTGGAAAATCATATGCTCCAACTCCTCCTCGTCGAAGACAATGAAAAGCTGCGCCCCGCGCTGGTGGCGGGGCTGACCGCGACCGGCGCGGTGCAGGTAGTCAACAACTGCTCCAGCGGGGAGGCCGCGCTGGACTTTTCCCTGGAAACGCCGCCCGATGTCATTTTGATGGACGTGCAGCTGGCCGGGGAAATGAACGGCATCGAGGCCGCCGTGGCCATCCGGCGCGAATATCCTCGCCTGCCTGTCGTGTTCTACTCGATCCAGGATGACGACGCGTACTACCGCGATTTTCGGCGCTCGGGCATCTTGAGCCACTACGCCTACGTGCGCAAAGCTAACTATCTGCTGCCGCACATGATCGTGCCGCTGCTGCGGGCTGCCGCCGCCGGACACAGCTTCATCGATCCCGACATCGAAACACGGGTACAGGAGGTACGTCACAAGGATGAGCAGGATCCGATGGCTGTGCTGGAACCCAATGAGCAGGTGGTGGCGCGCATGCTGGCTCAGGGTATGACTAACGAGCAAATTGCGGCTCGGCTCAACTTTAAGGCCAAGCGCACAGTTAGCCGCATCAACGGCCAAATTTACGCTGCCTGGGGCCTAAATACCACCACTACCGATGAGAAAATCGCCCGCAGCCGGGCCACGCTCATCGTACGCGAGGGCCGCTTGATCCGCTGGGATGGTAACGGACTGCCCTATGTACTGGATGAGCAAGGCGAGTGGCTCGAATGGCATTGAACCGGACAGAACATGGGTCTAAACATTGACTGGAAACTTCTTTTTAGACTGGGCCGCACTAGCCCTGTCGTTAGCGAATGTTATTCTACTACTGTGGTTAGGGTTGACGGTGCTGCTCAACGCCGAGCGCCGTAGTTGGGACGTATGGCTGGCCGGAAGTGGCCTGCTGCTGGGCGGGGCCTTTTTTGTGAGCCATACGGCAATTCTCGGGGTGGGGCCCCGCTTCATCTCAGCCGGGCTCATTGTCTGGTGGTATGTGGGTTGGATTCCGGTGGTGATGCTGCCCTTTGGCTGGTATGTGATGATGCTCTGGTACGCCGGGTACTGGCGCAACCTCGGTCGCCAACGAAACTGGCTGTTATTAGCCATAACCCTACTGGTCAGTTTGGCCGGATTACTTCTCTTTGCCAGCCCGCTG
>JBFGLD010000877.1:0-3517 GCA_041576335.1 Anaerolineae bacterium
ATAAGCTCGTCGAGAATGGCCGGGTCAACCGTCACGTCGTTATTGATGGCAAATATATAATCGGTATGTTTTTTTAAGGCATAGCGTAAACCAACATTGCAGCCGCCGGGATACCCCATATTTTGTTCGGTACATACCACCTGAATATGGGGATACCGGCGGCGGATGGCTGCCGCCGTCCCGTCTGTCGAGGCATTGTCTACTACGACCACTCTGAAATTGGGATAAGTCATTTGAACCAGCGAGGCCAAACATGCCAACGTGACTTCACATTGGTTCCAGGTCACGACGACGACGTACACGAGCGGTAATGACGGTTCGTTCATGGCAATTTAAACTTCACGTTCTTGAAGATAGGCGACCAAGGCCTCTGACCAGGGGCGCATGTCATCGAGCCCAATAGCGCGTAAGGCTGCGTTGTCCAGAACTGAATACTCCGGCCGGGCGGCTACGGCACCAAAAGCTTCGGTCGTGGTTGGTTGTGCGTCAGGCCTAAGACCGGCCAGCTCCCAGACTTTGCAGGCAAATTGATACCAGGTGCATTCGCCGCCATTGGTGATGTGATATAACCCATAATTTTGCGTATCGACCAATTGGGCAATCTTGCGGGCCAAATCAACCGTGTAGGTAGGTGAACCAATTTGATCATTTACCACTTTAATCTGACGTCCTTCACCAGCCAAGCGGAGCATAAGTTCGACAAAATTTCCACCCTTACCACTCGCTCCAGCCAGGCCATATAACCACTGAGTACGTACAATCCAGTAGCGTTCCAAAATATGGCGTACAAAATATTCGCCGGCTAATTTAGCTATGCCATAAGTATTAATAGGATTGGGCAGTTCGGTTTCAGGATAGGGTATATGATGCGCCACTGTCTTGTTCCCAAAGACGTAATCGGTGCTTAAATGTAGTAAGGCGCAATTTTGTTCTCTGCAGGCAACCGCTAAGTTTCTTACACCGAAAGTATTAACAGCGAAAGTCTTTTCAATGTTAAGCTCGCACTCATCTACTTTATGGTAAGCTGCAGTGTTGATCACTATGTCCGGAGCATAAGATCGCAGCACCGTTCGTAAACCTACCGGTTCACAGATATCCACATCCTGGTGCGTAAGCGGTACCAGGTCAGCAGCGGCCAAAGTTTTTACCAAATCGCAGCCAAGTTGGCCGTTGGCCCCGATGAGCATAATTCTCATTGAGGTAATGTTTCCTGACAGGGGGCTTCAAATACTGATCCGGTGATACTGATTATCCTTTGCGCTTCTTCTAACATACGCATCCACCGAATGTTATAGTATTTTGGATGATCAAAATCGGTGTAATCATAACGTTTGATTTTTTCTATCATGTCTGTCACCGACTCTTCAATATCCACTTTGGGTCGAAAACCCAGGACTTGCTCGATCTTTTGGGTCGAGACACGATAACTTCTTATGCCTTTATAACCATAATTTGCCCGAATTTCTACATTGATGTTCGCCTGGCGTAAGGCATCACGAACCCTTAGGGCTAATTCGGAGATACGATAATTGCGGCGCGAAACATTGAAAATTTCGCCCTTAACCATTTGCGGATCAGCTTCGATTGCCAGAATATAAGCCCGGGCTACATCCCGTACATCTACCAGCGGGCGCCACATTTCGCCACCGTAGTGCAAGTTGAGATATCCATGACTCAGGGCAAACTTGACAAAGGTATTAACCACCAAATCGTAACGCATTCGGTGTGAAAAGCCATAGATCGTCCCTTTCCGGAGAATAACCGGACAAAAGCTATCGTCAGCCATTTCGAGCAGTGCCTTTTCCGCAGCTCGCTTGGAGCTTGAGTAAGCGGCTCGAGGGGCCACCAGCGTTTTTTCGTCTTGAATTTGGTCTTTGTCATCATTGCCGACGCCTCTGTCGTAGATTGAACAAGAAGAGGCAAAAATATAACGGCGTACCCCGGCGGCCCGACACATCTCGGCTAACGTTCGCGTAGCCATTGTGTTCATTTCATAATTAGCTCTGGGATTGTACTCAGCCGTGGGGTCGTTAGATAAACCGCCGAGGTTGACCACGGTATCAACATCCTCAAACAAGTTCGAGGGTGGCCTACGCATGTCAGCTACGACCAGCTCTACCCTGTCAAGTATCTCTTGGAGCCCCCCATCGCCAAAATAGAGCCGGTCCAGGACTTTTACAGCATATCCTCTTTCAAGCAGTTCCTCAGCCAGCACCGAACCGACGTAGCCGGCACCCCCCACAAGCAGAATCTTGCTCATAATTATTATCTGCCTTTTATGGTCCAGACATCGCCATATGTGTCGGGTGGGATACGCTGCTCATCCGGGCTATCGCGATTGTACCGGTGACTGGCAATACTGACCATCTGCGTATCGTCCTCAAGGGACATCCAGCCATGATAAACACCGGGGGGTACGGTGATAACTGCGGGTTTACGTGCACCTAAAATGACCGTCATCATTTCACCCCGGGTGGGGCTATCGTCCCGATCGTCGACTAATACGAATTTTGCGCTTCCGTGGCTGATGAAAAACCAATCCCAAAGTTCGGCATGCTTATGGAAAGCGCGGATGGTCCCTTTGGTCATATTACCAACGAGATAAACTTGACCAAACTGATGCACAATACCGTGGGGATTAGGATCATCAGCATGTCGGGCAATCTCGATTAAGTAGCCTCGATCGTCGTAGTGGGCTGTGAGAGGAATTACTTGCACTCCGTCAATCATTACGTAAGCTCCTGAAACCTGTTGATACGAATTTAAGTGATAAAGCACACATACAAATTTGTGGCTAAAAACGGTTTTTGACACTCTACCTTTGTCTTAACCGGTGTTTTGCTGGCCGCTAATTATAGTGCACTAAAAAGCAAATGTCGATTCGTGATTAATTGCGTAGTCTGCATCACACTTTAGGTAGACAGTTTCAACGAGGGGTCAATGTTTCTTGATTAAGGTCTCCAAATGTGTTCTTAATATTTGACCAAGTGCAGCCGTCGAAAATTCGTTTGCAACCTTCCGATGGCCTTCTTCGGCGAGACGAGCCCGTAAATCCGGATTAGCCTGAAGAGTCAATAAAGCATCAGCCAAGGCCCGAGGATTGGCCCGTTCGACAAGATATAAATGGGTTTTGTGCTGAAATGTCTCGCGTATGGTCGGGGAGTCTCCCGTAACCACCGCTTTTCTCATGGCCAATCCCTCATAAATCTTGTTATGGACGGTCATATAAGATTGGGGGGTAAAGCTAAATACGCCCAAACAAATGTCTGCTGCCGCTATTTTGACGGGCAGCTGATCTTTTTCAACCCAACCGGTAAAAGTAACATTTTTTAACTGGTACTTGTTTACCAAAGTTTGGGCCATGTCGCGAGTTGGACCGCTGCCGATAAGCTCAAAATGGATATATTCTTTGTCTCTTAAGAGGTTTGCGGCTTCAATAATATATTCAACCCCGTGATTCTGGATAAATGTTCCATAATATAGGACTTTGACGACCCCGTTAGTGGTCGGGGTCACC
>JBFGLD010000878.1:0-3517 GCA_041576335.1 Anaerolineae bacterium
GGCTGTGCCACCTCATTTGAATTGGCTAAGAAGGGCTACCAGGTCATTAATATTGACAAACTACCGGACGCCGGTTATGGTTCAACCAGCAATTCTTGTGCCATTGTCCGATTCCATTATTCCACCCGTGACGGGATAATTATGGCCCACGAAGGGTATTTCTACTGGAAAAATTGGGCCGATTATCTTGAGGCCGAAGATGAGCGCGGCTATGCCAAATTCAGAGAAGTTGGGGTGTTGATGATGAAGACCTGGGAAGGTGAATATAGGAGCATCGAAGACTATTTTCGAGAGTTGGACGTTCCTTTTGAAAATTGGACCAATGCCAAGATTCGAGAAAGGCTTCCCTTAAGCACCGGGCTATATGGACCACCAAAACTCCCCAGAGATGAAAGCTTTTGGAACGACGCCCATGGCACGGTCGCAGGGGCAATATTTAATCCGCAGGGCGGATATGTGACCGATCCCCAATTAGCCACCCACAACTTGATGCGGGCCGCCGAAGCTAAAGGGAGCGAATTTTTTTTCAACGCCGAAGTAAGCGACGTCCGTCAGGCCCATGGCCGGGTGGCCGGGGTAACGCTCAAGGATAGCACGATGATCGATGCGCCCATCGTGGTTAACGTCGCCGGGCCACACTCCTTCGTCATCAACCGGCTGGCCGGGGTTGAAGCGGGGATGAATGTCAAAACCAAAGCGCTTCGCCACGAGGTCCACTCAGTACCCTCGCCCAAAAATTTCAACTATGAACAAGAGGGGATGGTGGCTCACTGCGGCGATGACGGGGTTTATTTCAGACCGGAGGTAGGCAACAGCCTGATCGTTGGCAGCGCCGACCCCGAGTGTGACCCCAGAGAGTGGATTGATAATCCTGACAACTACCACACCGAAGTAACCTTGGAACGGTGGCAGGCCCAGGTTTACCGGCTGGCAAAAAGAGTGAAGGATCTACCAATACCAAACCAGCCCAAGGGGTTGGTCGACCTGTACGATGTTTCGGACGACTGGCTGCCCATCTATGACAAGTCTGATCTGTCCGGTTTTTATATGGCGGTGGGCAGCAGCGGCAACCAGTTCAAAAATGCGGGTCCGGCCGGTCACTTGATGGCCGAGTTAATCGAGGCTTGCGAGAATGGCCACGATCACGACCACGACCCGGTGCAGATCAAGTGTCGCTACACTAATCACACGATGAACGGCGGGTTCTATTCCCGTCTCCGGGAAATCAACGAAGAAAGTAGTTTCTCGGTAATGGGATAGCTAGGGAAAGGCGGTACTCCGACCCAGAATCAGTTGGGAATGAACTAAGACCTGGTTGATAAGCTTGAAAGCACGATTCGGAATATTGAAGCGATCCGGAGGCAAAATTTTAGGTCCTATCGTAGTCAATGCCTGACGCCAACATCCTCAAGAATTTTGGATCCGATTATCAACCGGTTAGCAAAGAGGCACAGTAGGCAAAGCTGTAAGGAAAATTGAGAGGGTAAACAATGACGAAGTGGTGCTCCCATTAGTGAGCGAGAAGAATCCGTTCATACCGAAATCCGGGTTACGCGCGACGGCTGAGAAACGGGTCGCAACCGGTCAACGAAAATAGAGTTGGCAGTGCGAACGTTTTACTCGTTTCTGGCGCCATAGCGTCGATCTCTTTGGCTATAGGCCAAAAGCGCCTTGTAATACTCGTCCTTATTAAAATCCGGCCAATATGTAGGTGTGATGTGATATTCGGCGTAAGCTGCCTGCCAGATCAAGAAATTACTGGTACGAAATTCGCCGCTCGTACGAATGATCAAATCAGGATCGGGAGACTCGCCGGTATACATGTAGCGGCTCAACAGTTCCTCAGTAATCTCTTCCGGTACAACATTGTCGCGAATTATTTTTTTTACGGCGTGCACTATCTCGGCCCGCCCCCCATAATTGAAGGCAACGTTAAGGATAAGGCGATCATTATTTCCGGTCAGATCGATTGCGTGCAGCACTTTTTTGCGGATAACCGGTTGCAGCCGCTCTAGCTGGCCGATATGGCGGAGTTGAACCCCGTTTTTATGTAATTCCGCCAATTCTTTATCAATCACATCCTCTAGGATTTTCATGAGCCCCATTACTTCAAGCGGAGGGCGTTTCCAATTTTCGGTGGAAAAGGCATAAATGGTCAGCATTTTTACACCAAATTCTACCGAGTGTTCGAGGGTGCGCCGTAAATTTTCAGTGCCGGCTTTATGACCCTCGAAGCGGGATTTGCCGTGTGCTTTGGCCCAGCGTCCATTTCCATCCATAATAATCCCCACGTGATAGGGTGGATCTGCCAGGGGCGGATACTTATCTTGGTCTGTAGTCGTTTGATCAGTTTTCACCGCGTCAGCTTTCCTAGAAGAGTCAACTTTGTTCACCATAACCTACTTTAGTCTAATATGCCCGTTCAACTAAAAAGCGGGCAAGTGCCTCAAGCTCTGCCTGGGCTTGATTTGAAGCATTGATGTTGCGCACGGCCTGAAAAGCGGTTTGCTGGTAGTCTCCAGCAACCTGCTGCGCATAATCGTAAGCGCCGGTAAAAGATAAACTCTCACGCACAATATCAACCTCTTTGTCCGATAAGAGCTGCGGCCGCGCGTAGAGTTCTTTTAATTTTTGCCTGCGCGCTCCTGATGACTGATTAAGCATATGGATTACGGGTAACGTTTTTTTCTTCCGCTGAAGATCATTCGAGGCCGATTTACCCGTCTGCCTCATATCGCCCCAGATACCCAAGATGTCGTCCCGGATTTGAAAGGCAATGCCGATGTTCCGAGCAAATTCGTAGTAATTTTGGATAATGGTTTCATCTGACGTGCCGAGTTTTGCCCCGGCGAGAACAGCTGCTTCAACCAGAGCCCCGGTTTTTTTGTAAACCATATCAATATACATTTCTGTGGACACAGCTTCCAATGTTTCAAATCTGAGGTCCATGTCCTGGCCCTCGGTCAAAGCCAAGCACGTCTCGTTGATTAAACGATATACCGCAAAGATTCGGTCGACGAGGAACTTCCTTGGGTCCAGTTGATACAGCGACTTATAGGCCAATGAGTAGAGATAATCACCCACGTTAATGACCAGCGGTTTACCCCAAATTGTCCAGGCCGTTGGACGTCCGCGCCGGTCGATGTCATCATCTTCAATATCGTCGTGCAGCAAGCTAAAATTGTGAATGATTTCTATGGATGCTGCCACAGGCAATGCTGCTTTGTACGACCCGGTCAGGGCCTCATAAACCAACAAAGTGATGGTAGGTCTAATCATCTTACCGCGTTCGAAATTTGCGGGATTAAAATTTTGGTCGACCCAGCCAAAATGATAACTGATCACACCGCGAATAAAATCGGGCGTTTCGGCAAGGAGCGCCTTGATGGTGTTATCAATATCTGAGGCATATTTTTTGAGGGTGCTGTCAATTCCAGGCACGATGTAAAATACTCCATCACGTGATTGCACCCGATAAATTCGGGAATGGCTTAACACTGTCCCTATTCATTATCAC
>JBFGLD010000879.1:0-3510 GCA_041576335.1 Anaerolineae bacterium
TACGTGGCCGGGCGAGCGGCGTTCAGATGTTTGGCCAGGTCATCCAAACCGACGCCGCGCGTAGCCACGGTCGAGACAACCGGGACGCCCAGCCGCTCCGACAGGAGCTTGGTATCAACCCGAATGCCCCGTGCTTCGGCCTCGTCGGCCATGTTGAGGTTGAGAATAAACGGCAGTTGGGCTTCGCCCAGCTCCACGGCGATGAGCAAGCCTCGCCGTAGATTTTTCATATCGACCACCTGCACCAGCGTAGTCGGACTGTAGCTGAGTAGGATATCTTGGGTCACCCGCTCGTCATCTGAAAGAGGGATGATGCTGTGAATGCCCGGCGTGTCAATAATTGGCCGGGCATGTCCGTTCAAATTTAGGGTGCCGCGTGTAATTTCTACAGTTGTGCCGGGATAATTTGAAACCGTGACGTAGCGACCGGTTAGGGCGCCGAACAGGACCGACTTCCCCACGTTAGGGTTGCCTACCAGGATGACCGGGTTGTCGTTGGGGTGTATTTGATCGGTTGGGCCGTGACAATGCATGAGCTCGTCCATCTCCTCGTGTAGGAAGCCGTCTTTAGCTAGCGCACAAAGCCGCCTTTTATTATGAGAGGCTTCCCTCTCTCATCTATCCTAAACCCAACGCTAAAACTGGAGAAGTGGCATATGTCATATTTTAGAGGTGACACATGTCATCGATTCTTTTATTGAACCATTCGTCAGCCATACCTTAATCCCTGGTCACGAGTCCGTGCTCGAAGGCATAGGCGACGGCTTCCAGCCGGCTGTGAACCTGGAGCTTATGAAGTATGCTCTGGATATGGTTGCGCACGGTCGAGGAACTAATGGACAATGACCGGGCAATATCGAGGGTGCCGCATCCTTGGGCCAAAAGGGATAGAACCTCGCCTTCGCGATCGGTTAGCGCTTCAGGCAGCGGTCCTGCCACTGGCGCCGGGATGGCCGGGTTCGTTTCCTGCTGCCAACGCTCGACCGCATCGAACATTTCGTGGATAAATTGTTCGGTTTGTTTGAGTTGGGTGGCATCGCGAAACAGGTGGACGATGACCGACATACCGTTGTGGCTAAAATTGGAAAAGGCGAGAATGCTGATGTTAACCCAGCGCACGTCACCCGACCGGGTGCGGGCGGCCAGATTGTAGTTAGGCACAGCCTTGCCCGTTTGAACCGTTGTAGACACCGGGCAATGAAAGTGGCAGATAAGCTGGCCTTTGTCGTCACGACCCTTTAATACGTCGTAGCAGGGTAGGCCAATAACCTCGTCGGACGTGTAACCCAGCATCTCCTGGGCAGCCTGATTCCAGTAAATGATGCGCTGCTCCTGATCGACGATAAAGGCTCCATCAGCCGTATTTGCAAATATCTGGAACAGATCGTCCATTGATATTTTCCCACTTATAATACCAGGGTGACCATTAGGCCTCAAATTGGGTCAAAACCCATTCTGCCTATCATTAGTATACGCCATAGGCGCGGTTGGGATTAGTGACAAATGTCATCATTATGGCCAACAGATGTCAGGAACCTTTCGACAATCATGCCCCTTGTTGGGGGCTGCTCAAGCCATACCGTCCGGCGTAAGGGCTAGGGAGTCCACGTAGCGCATATTAAACTCAGGGTCCAGGTCGAGATCAACCTGCTCGGCACGGGCGGCCAGCGCTTCGGCTAAGGCAAAACCTGCGTCGGAAAGGAACATAGCGGCCCCCAGGCCGGCGCCGTTGGCGATTGTTTCGACGACCTTACGGTGCACAGGTGGGATCATGCCCAGGGCCAAGACAGTATCTACATTTATTTGCCCGCCGAACGAGCCGGTCAGGATGACTCGCTCCAGGTCGTAGGGCTTTAGCTTGAGCTGGTCAAGTAAAATATCGATCGCAGCCCGAATGGCACCTTTTGCTTTTTGAAGCTCACGCACATCCCACTGCGATAGGCTGAGACGGCCATCGGGGCTCAGGCTGAGTCGCAGCGTGCCGTGCGCATCCTCATTGAGCCGGTCGGCAAACAGGGGCGGGGGGTCGACAATACGACCGTTCGGCTCGATGACGCCCACCCGACGCAGTTCATGAACCAGGCTTAGCAGTCCCGAACCGGTTAGCCCAAGCGGTGGTTCTCCGGCGATCGTCTCAAGAACCAACCCCTCACCATTGATCTTGGCAGCCACAACCGCACCATCGACGGCCCGGGTGCCGCAAGAGATATTGACGCCCTCAAAGGCAGGTCCGGCCGCGGTCGAAGCCGTCAGGATGCGCCGGCCATCTGTCACCATGACTTCGCCGTTGGTGCCTAAATCTATGGCCGCCATCGGACGGGTTGGCCGGTCGAAGCCAAAGTAGGCCAGGCAGGCCAGGGCATCGGAGCCGACGAAGCCGCCGATTAGCGGCGGCAGCATCACCTGAAGGCCATCCGGGAATATGCCCCCCATCAGCGTGGCAGCATCCCGCACGGCGTTTTTGCTGTGGGGTTGGAAGGGCAGTTCGGCCAGTGTTTCCAGCGGCAAACGCAGCAACAGATGGTGCATGGCCACATTGCCCACCACCGTCACTCGCTCAAACCGCTGCCGCACCTGCGCTGACAGGTTGAGCGAGTCGACAGCTTGGTTGACAGAGGCCAGGGCCAGTTTATACAGGCGCTCGGCGTTGGCCGGATCGTTAGTGGCCGCGGCCAGGCGCGAAATTACATCGGCCCCAAACACGGATTGCTGGTTGAGAGTGGCGGCCCCGGCACAAACTTCGCCATCGTCGAGCATGGTTAAAAAGGCGGCCACAGTAGTGGTGCCCAGGTCGACGGCTAAGCCCAGAGGAACGTGCTTGTCTCGTTTGTAGCGGCTGCCGGCCCGAAAAATCTTGTTCGAATAAACAACAATCGGGGCCAGGCTAACGGTTACGTCGTTCTGTACCCGCGCCCGGCAGGCCAAACGGTTGTGAACGGCCATCTCGCCGCGGGTGAGATTGGCCAATTCTATTTCATCAGGGAGAGCCAATCCCGCCTCGGCCAGCACTTTGCACTTGCCGCAGGTTCCGCGCCCGGCACAGGGCTGTTCCAGCGGCAGCCCGGTGTTGGCAATGGCCTCGCCCAGGACTGTGCCGGTGGCTGCCTCAGTTTGCTCGACTTGTTCCCCGTAGATGGCGGTGACGGTTGGCATGGCGGTGACCTTTCATCATTATGGCTAAGGCATTCGTTTGCAGCCGTTCATCGACTCATTATCCTTTCCTGCTTTTGCCGGTGGTTTTGCGAATTGTCGTGAATATGATATAGCCTTGAGGCTTATCTCGTTAGGCGCGGATTGCCCACGGCTTTGGCCCGAATGCGATACGTATCCAGGCCCTCCCGCAGTTCTTCCAGGATCACTTGAGGATTGGCAGCCCCGGCGCGCAAGGCCGCGTCCAGGGCCAGTGCTCGGCTTGAGATTCGGGCGTGGGCCAGGGCGGCGCCAGCCTCTTCGAATTCCTGCCGCCCGTTGCAGCCCTGCACAGTGTAGCCGATGACATCCAACCCCTCA
>JBFGLD010000880.1:0-3510 GCA_041576335.1 Anaerolineae bacterium
CCCTGCAAAAGATGTCGCCGGCCCTGGCTTGCGGCAATACGGTTGTTTTTAAACCGGCCCAATTGGCCTCCCTGGCCATCGTGCGCCTCGGGCAGTTGATCCGGGAGGCCGATTTTCCACCTGGGGTGGTCAACATTCTCACCGGACGCGGCTCAATCATCGGGGCAGCCATGGCCGAACATCACGACGTCAATAAGATTCAGGTCACCGGCTCAACGGCCGTCGGCCGCAGCGTGATCCGGGCTTCGGCCGGCAATTTAAAGCGGCTGGCCCTGGAACTGGGCAGCAAAGCGCCGAACGTCGTCTTTGCCGATGCCGATTTAGAGACAGCCGTTCCCGGTGCCTTTAAGGCGGCATTCGGTAATACCGGCCAGAGCTGTGTGGCCGGGGCTCGGCTCTTCGTCCAGGCTCCGATTTTTGAGCAGGTGGTGGACCAACTGGTCGAAATGACCAAAACAGCAAGAATCGGGCACGCCCTTGACTCTGAAACCGACCTGGGACCGATTGTTGACCAGGTTCAAACCGACACTATTCTTAATTACATCAAAAGCGGCCTGGAGCAGGGAGCCAGCCTGGTCTGCGGCGGCGAGCGCTTGACCGCAGGTGATTATGCCAAAGGTTTCTATATCGCCCCAACCATCTTTTCGAATGTGCGGGATGAGATGCTCATTTCCTGCGACGAAATCTTTGGGCCGGTCCTCCCGATCTATTCGTTTGACACCGAAGCGGAGGTGGTGGCCCGAGCCAACGATACGACCTACGGCCTGGCCGCTGGGGTGTGGACTCGCGATGTGGCTCGCGCCCACCGCATGGGGGCAGCGCTTAAAGCAGGGGTGGTTTGGGTCAACACCTACGACATGTTCGACTCGGCGGCTCCCTTTGGCGGCTTCAAAGGCAGCGGGTATGGTCGAGATAATGGACAAGAAGTGATAGAGGCGTACACTGAAGTCAAGGCGGTTTGGATTTCAACCCGTTGACCCTTTTATCGCCTGGTCGGAAGACCGGCCGTAACCACTGAAACCTATGTATCATCATCATTGGCGGCGTTTTCGCCGGTTTGGTCGCGGTTTATCTCCCGGCCCGGCGCGAGGCCGGTGTGCTGCTGCCGGAAGCTGACGGCTTAGGCAGCGGGACTTCGGGGGCAAGCGGCCAGCGACGCTACAGATAACTGCAACTCTGCCACCTGCGACCTACCACATACGGAGATCATTAATGACAAGAACAGGTTATCCGCACGAACAGCTGCTAAACTTTTACCAGCGCATGCTTCTGATCCGCGAATTTGAATTGCGGGCTATTAATGAGCGCAAGGCGGGCTTGATCCCCGGCTTCATTCACTCGTGCGTGGGGCAGGAGGCCACTGCTGTCGGTGCCTGTGCCGCGCTGCGCCTGGACGACGTCATTTCCAGCACTCACCGCGGCCATGGCCATCTTATCGCCAAAGGAGGCGCGCCCAAATACATGATGGCTGAGCTGGCCGCTCGAAGTACGGGCTACTGCGGCGGTAAAGGGGGCAGCCTGCACATGACCGATTTTGACCTGGGCATCCTTGGCGCCAACGGCATTGTGGCCGGCGGGATCCCGGCTGCGGTCGGGGCCGCGCTGGCTTTTCAAATGCGAGGCGAAAAGCGGGTCGCTCTGGCCTTTTTCGGCGACGGGGCGACCAACGAAGGCGCCTTTCACGAAGCTGCCAATCTGGCCGGCTTGTGGAAACTGCCCGTCATCTTCTTTTGTGAAAATAATCTCTACGGTGAAGGTACGCCTCAACACAAGCAGGCACCGGTAGCCGACCTGGCAATTCGGGCCGAAAGCTATGCCTTTCCCGGCGTGATCGTGGACGGGAACGATGTCCTGATCGTTTTTGAAGCCACCCGTACAGCTGTTGAACGGGCCCGCGCCGGTGAGGGACCGACCTTTATCGAGGGGAAAACTTATCGCTATCGGGGACATTATGAAGGCGACCCCATGGTTTACCGCACCCGGCACGAGACTGAGGCATGGCGCAAGCGTGATCCCCTGGCTGCTTTTCGCCGGCGGCTGCTTGATGAGGGCCCGGTTACGGAGGCAAAACTGGAGACGTTCAAAGCCCAGGTGCAGGCAACGCTTGACGAAGCGGTTCAATTTGCCGCCAACAGTCCTCAGCCAAAGCCGGAGGCGGCCCTGGATGGCGTCTATCACGATACGCACGACGGGAGAGTGTTTTAGATGATGCGCCAACTGACCTTTAGTGAAGCTCTGCGTGAAGCCATGGCCGAAGAAATGGGCCGCGACTCCTCAGTTTTCATCATGGGTGAGGATGTGGGCGTGTTTGGCGGTGTGTTCGGGGTGACAGCCGGGCTGTACGACGAGTTGGGCGAAACGCGGGTCAGAGATACACCCATCTCCGAGCAAGCCATCGTCGGGGCCGGCCTGGGGGCGGCCTTGGTGGGTATGCGACCCATTGTCGAAATCATGTTTGCCGATTTTGTAACCGTCGCCATGGACCAGGTTGTCAACCAAGTGGCCAAAGCGCGCTATATGAGCGGTGGCAAAGCCAGCGTGCCCTTGACGATTCGCGTCGTCAACGGTGCGCCCGGCTCAGCAGCAGCTCAGCATTCTCAAAGCCCGGAAAGTTGGTTTATGAACGTGCCTGGTCTCAAGATTGTGATTCCGGCGACCCCGTACGATGCCAAAGGGCTTTTAAAGACGGCCATTCGCGGCGAAGACCCCGTCCTTTTTTTTGAACACAAGCTGCTGTATGCGGCCAAAGGGGAAGTACCGGCAGAAGATTACACGATCCCCTTTGGCCAGGCCGTTATTCGCCGCGAAGGCAGCGCAGCAACCATTATTGCCGTCGGCGGCGTGCTGCCGAAGGCGATGGAGGCGGCTGCGCTGCTGGCCGACAGGGGAATTTCAATTGAGATCATCGATCCCCGTACGTTAGTGCCGTTAGATACGGCTGCCCTGGTGGAGTCGGTTAAAAAAACCCATCGGGCGATCATCGTCCACGAGGCCCACCGCCGGGCCGGACCCGGTGCCGAGCTGGCTGCCATATTGGCCGAGGAGGCAATTGGTTATCTCGATGCGCCGATCATTCGCGTAGCCACCAAAAATGTACCCTTTCCCTACCACCCTAACCTGGAAAAGTTTATTCTGCCCGGGGTTGAGGACATCGTGCAGGCCGTTGAAAGGGTGGTGACGTATGTGCTTTAAGCCAATTTTGTGTAAATTATCGTTTGGTGTTATGATGCCGTATACCAATAACGTACAATGTTTATTGATACTATACACTTTTCACTCCCTTGTTCTTTTCTTTACAGCTCAGGGTAATTAATGACGATCGGTGAACGTGTTCGGCGACAACGCAACAAACTTGGTCTCAGTTTGCGTGAGCTTGGTTCACACGCCGGTCTAACTGCCGGTTTTCTTAGCCAGCTTGAAAACGACCAGATTTCTCCCTCGCTCAATTCCCTGCAGAGCATAGCGACAGCTCTGCAAGTACCCATGTTTTATTTTCTCGACGACGTCCGG
>JBFGLD010000881.1:0-3508 GCA_041576335.1 Anaerolineae bacterium
ATGGCCTCCGTTTCGTCGCCGGCTGGGGGAAACCCGTGGCGCATCCCGGACAACTCATAACGAAGCGCCCACATGCCGCGCGCCCGCTCGATGGCGTTGATGTCTTCACGTAATAGGTTTTCGATAAATTGATGAGCCCGAACGGTTACGCCAGGCGGAGCAAGCGTCGCCTTGATCTTGGCGGCGTCTGTGGTGGTGTCTCCCTCGTGGATCTGTAGCCCTTCATTGAGCAGATACACGTAAGCCCAATAACGCCGCTCGCCGGTAACAATAAGATATCTCGTCTCGGCCAGAACCGTTTCGGTAGGGGCTGGTTCACGCACAGAAATCGGATTAATCAGACCATGCTGCGAAATACTGGCAGCCAAACGCTTTAATTCGTGCAGATTGCGTGGGACTGCCGCATCGGCCGTGGCGCCCTCAGCCCGCTCCAGCCAGGCCTGCATGGCCTCAACCGGGGCCAAAGAACCCTTGGCCACCCTCTCGGCCAAATCTTGGGGGAGCAGGCGCCGGGGTTGATTGGGGTCGGGCCGAATCGAAGCAATAGGTAAGGTCAATGGACCCTGAGCCTGCGCTTCAATCGTTGATTGTGCTTCATCACTCATAAAGGCGAACGCCGTGCTGAGCGAGGGTTTCTTTTTTCTAGCCACGAGCCACTACCTCCTTAGTAAGTTGGGCAAATGCCTCGGCTGCGTCACTGCTGTCAAAGCCAAAAATATCGGTTTGAGCTGCATGAGCATTGCGAATTGCGACTCGGCTGGGAATTGCCGGTAGAATTTTATCCCCGAACATGTGCCTGAGCGCTTCTGTCGTTTCACGAGCTTCGATGGTGCGATTAATCATCGTCGGCACAATACCCAGCACATCGACCCGGTTTATCTTGGCTACATCATTGATTGTGTCGCGCAGCAGACCCAGCCCGATAAGCGGAAAGTAGCCTGGCTCAACCGGAATGATAACTTCAGCGGCCGCCATCAGACCATTAAGCGTCAGCATTCCGAGCGATGGGGGGCAGTCGATGATAATGAAATCGTAACGACCGTTGACTGCCTTTAAGGCGCTGGCCAGCCGATCTTCTCGGCGTAGCAAGCCGATCAGTTCGATTTCAGCCCGAGCCAAACGAATATGGGAGGGTAATAGATCGAGGGTTCCGGCCGGAAAGACGCCGTTGGCCAACAACTCGACGGTTCGAATGGCGCTGTCAATTGGGGCATCGTGAATAATCACTTCGTACGTCGTGTTGACGTCTTCCCAGGGTCCTAACGTAAACTTGGCGCCCAGAAATACAGCGCTGGCATTGGCCTGCGGATCGGCATCCACCAGCAGCACCCGTGGTCGCGGCTGACCCGGCCCATAATTCGCTGTCGCAGCCTGCCCCAGCCCCCGCGCCAGCGCAGAAGCCAGGTTAATCGCGATGGTCGTTTTGCCGACGCCCCCCTTCTGGTTAGAAATTGCAATCGTGCGCATAACTCCTTACCCCTTTTTAAGATGCTAACCGTATCGTCCCGGACAAAACACCGTCAGCCGGAGAATTATAAGGCCGCACCGGCCAGGTCAGCCGCCGTTTTAGCTGGTTGAAATCCCCTTTCGATATCAGCCCCTCCCGTTGGAGGCGGCTTACGACCAAACCGGGCGATATTCCCAGGCTGGTTGCAAAATTCTGTATCGATGCCTGAAGATGGTAACCTTCGGCGTCAACAAAACGCCACCAGCGCCGGGCTGGAATGAGTAAATCGGCAGCGAAGGTATCGGCTTCTGCTTCTTTGTGGTTACGAGCAGCATGTTCGGTCTCAAAGAATACATCACGTTTGCCGTGTAGAAAAATGTGACCGGCCAGGTGTAGAAAGGAAAACCAAAACTGCTCCTCAGTATCAAGATTCAAACTGAGCTGCAGTACGGCTTTGTGAGGGATTAACCACCGGCTGGCCCCGCATATCTGCATTGGAGGCAGAGGCGTTACCGACGTCACGGCGACGCCAGTCGAAGCGCACGTCGCGATCATCCGGGCCAGTGAGGTTTCTAACGGCTCCGCTGTAAGGAGACGAAATTGGCTGAGCGCCTCTCGGAACTTCTTGGCATTATAGGGTCGGCATTCGAGTTGATGCGCCTCTATCTCGCCTTTTCGAAGCCATGCCGCCGTTGCGCCAAAAGCCTGCGAAGAATGGTCCCTGAGAACGGTCGTGGAGCCAGAAATCCACAATGAATACCACTGTGCTGGCGTCGCGACGCCAAAAAATTTGAGAAGTTCTCGAACCTGTTGACTTTCGTTATCAAAGCCCTGCACCCAACCCCGATCAATCATGGCCTTGACCGGAAGCTTATCGAGCCAGGCTGCCTGGCTGGCCAGTTCCTTTTCCTCTTCTTGACGGGCAAGTGCCTGACGATAAGATTGCTCCCGGTTGTTCCAAAAATTTGCCGGCAGCCCTAACACGCGTTCCAACTGGAGGGCTGTTTCGACCGTAATGGCCACTCTGTTTTTGATAATACCATTGATTGTCTTGGTTGGTCGACCCATACGGAGCGCCAGCTCAGCCTGCGGCATCCCGAGCGCCTCGATCATCTCTCGCAAAATTTGGCCGGGAGGTACCGCCGAATCGAACATTTGTTCTCTATCAATTAAAGAAGTCATCGATGTTTCAAGGTCATTTATCGTTTGGCGCGAACAAAAGTTAGTATTCCATTAACGGTAAGTGTTAATAAAAGTATAACACATTATGGCAATTTGTCATAATGCGAGGGGACATATCAGCGCCGTAGGTCGGTCATGTTCAATCAGAGTCGTTGATGAATGGTTTTCCGGCTCTGAGAGTAGTTGTGGCCCGGTCACCAGTGCGCATCTTTACACTTTTTGGCGGGAAGAGGCTTTGGGAATTGCGATCTCCACGGGTGACATGATAAAGCAGGATATCAGCGAGCGCATTGTTTTTGAAAGAATTTCGAGTTAGGAAAATATTCCATACTTGTGTTAGAATATAGGTGGCAGTATATATGGAGGAAGAAGAGAATGTTAAAGATGAGTCGTTTTATCGGCCTAGGCGCCTCGGTCGGTGTAATTACCCTTTGGGGCTTGTTCAGTTTTTTTAATCCGTACGGCGATCTAGGTGCAATCAGTGGTACTTATCTCGTTACCGCTCTGATGGTACTGGTTGCTATTACAGGCATAATCGCGGCATTAACGGACAACGCCGTCTTAATGCTTGGTGTCTTTATCCTGTCATTTGTACCTGTTGGCTTCTATACGCTGGGTACACCCGGAATCTTTAGATGGATTGGCATTTTTAATATCCTATTTTTGTTGTCAAGTCTGCCGGGCCTTTTTCGTCGTCGCCAGGCAGTCAAGTTGCTTAGGTTCGCCCATAAGACTGTTGTCAGGAGTCTCCCTTCCAAATCTAAAGGTTGAATAGATATAAGCGTATAATTTAGCATGCATTATGGAAGACTTTTCCAGAAGTTGCTTTAAAAGGTATTCATAACGGCCAAGGACTGGCAGTGCTGAGGCTAAATCACC
>JBFGLD010000882.1:0-3508 GCA_041576335.1 Anaerolineae bacterium
TGCCGTTGTCGAGCAAAATTGGGAAGCCGTTGACCGGCTGCCCGACCTCATCTCGAATATAGCCTTTGAAGTGCACAATCGACTCATTATAACCCGAAACCCAGGTCGTAGGGACAAAACGGTTGCGATCTGCGAGGGACTTTTTTGTTTCAACGGTTGGCGATTCGGAGCCGGGCGATACCACCGGCAAGGCATCGGGTCGACCTTTAATTAGAGTCAGCGGCGCGGAGATCCAAGCCGTCCCGGCATTGGCGAAATCAGCCTGAAGCCACGAGCCGGCCGCGTTTCGGGCCACAGCTTCAACCGCCGTTCGCGGCGGCACCACCGCCAGGTCAGGTGAGGCCAAAGTAGGGGCCGAGAATACCTTCATGTTTTGCAGCGTCGTGACCCATACGGCAGCACCGTTTTGATCGGCTGCGTCGATTTGAATCCGCGGCGGATCATACCAATCACACAAGTCGATCCCGGCTGTTGTCGTACCCGGCTCGACGTTGAAGGGCCGTAATTCCTGGCCGCAGTTCTGGCAGGGGATCCCTTGGGTGTAGCCCCCGGCTAATTCCGTGCCAACCGTGTGAGCGTAAGCGACATACTCTCCGGGCGGCAATTCTACGGCGAATGATGTTTGACCCTGGGCGAGCTCAAGCTCAATTTCAACCCCGCTCGTCGTGTCTTGCAGGTAAAGAGTTATGGGCGGTGGTCTTGAGCTGGGGTAGCACAGGCTTCCGGTGACGACTCCGGGGCGCTCATCCAGCGTTACGGTAGCTACGACCGCGCGCGTGGCCGTTGGGGGTGGGGTTTCAGGCGTGGGGAGAGCGGTGGAAGTCGGTGCTAACGTAGAGCCGGGGGCAGGAGTTATCAGGGCCGTTGTACGGGGCTCAGTGCCGGCTGTGCAAGCAGTGAGCCACAATACGGTCAGGCATGCTAGAGCCATTCGATGAATGATGGCTGGCCTCCATGATGAAAATGAGCGAATTTAAATAGGCTCTCAACTGTGGGAAGACCGGACAGGCGTTCGGACTATGTTATTCAAAAACACCTTAAGTACGAACCAAGCCTGACGCTGCTCAATACTCCCCGCCCAACTTGACCTCACGCAGGGCCTCCAGATGGTCTTCTAATTGATGAACCTCTTCATCCACATCGGCCGACAGGCGGCTGTAATCAGCTTCATGGCTGGTGCTCTGCCCGGTCAGGATTTGGGAATAGATGGTGCCGAGCATGGAGAGGGTGCTTTCAATTTGGATTTCAGCTCGCTTCATACTGCTCTGCAGCGCCTCTAACGAGGCAAGCTGCTTCTGGCGATTGGCCAGGGTACGCTCCAGTTGAACCTGCACAGCCGTATCTGTCTCCTTTGCCAGACGTTTTTCCAAATCCTCAATCGCTTTTGGTACCTCGCGCAGGTCACTGCGAACCAGGTCATTTTGGCGCAAATCATCCAGGCGCTGTACCAAATCTTCAATAGCTGCAGTCCATGTGGTAATCTGACTATCTAATCGCTTGAGCTGATCTTGTTTGGCCCCCGCCGAGGTTGCCTTGACAGCGCGGTCGATCTGCTCCTGATAGGAGAGGGCCTTATCGCGATACGACTGCAAGGCCGCCTCGCTGACTGCCACCTCCGGTTCCCCGAAAACTAATTGGCTAAATTGGTAGGCCAATACAGCGCCCCAAATCAAGCCTACGCCCCAAAGCGCCAGGAGAACAACAAAATTACGCATAAAACTGAAGAGAATCACTAATACAACCAACGTGGCCACGTACCAGCCCAAATTTCTGAACCATTTTTGCCAGCGTGGTGTTAAATTTTCCATTGGGCGCTCCTAGCGTGATGATACATGTGAGACGACGAAAAAATTAAATGGATAATCACCGTTATTACGATCTTACAGAGCAATGAGATCAACCTATGGTAATGTAACTGAAAAAATCGTAGCATAGATTAGGCAACGTTGCAAGATGGAGCCGACAACCGGGTCTGTCCTAAATTCTTGGGGTATAAGGCCACAGCCACTTTTTTACCCGATTAAGGCGCGGTCTTGCCCAGTTTTTGAGTAAGCGGTCCGTATCAACTGGCCCTTACCTCAAATGTGAGACGGTCCCATTATTTGCCTCCGCCGCCAAAGCAACCGGTCGATCTACGACCGCCGCCTGATCCAGCGGCATGATCAGCGCCACCTCGTCGCACGCGTGAAACTTGGGGCAAAAGACGCAGTCTTTGTGGACTTTTCGGGGTAAATCTTCGATGCGGGTCATTTGAAAGCCGAGTTTGAGAAAAAAACCGGGTTTGCGCGTGAGAGCAAACAAACGGGGTAAATCCAGCGACCTGGCCTCTTCGACGAGCATCTGCACAATTTCGCGGCCGAGGCCTTGACCATGGCATATTGGGTCGATGACTAAAGAGCGAACTTCGCCCAGATCGTGCCACATGATCAGCAAAGAGCCCATACCGACCAGCTTTTGGCCCGCGTCAGCCACCACCCAATCGCGGATCGATTGGTAAACCTCGGCTTCCAACCGCGGTAGAATTTCGGCCTGCCGGGCGTACTCATTTAAGAGAGGCATCATTTTGGGCACGTCGGCCAGGCGGGCTTTGCGAACGGTGATAGTTTCCATCAGTCTACCCCAGAGTTGCCAGCGTCTCTGCCAGGCGCCCGACGAGAAGATCAATTTCAGCCTGGGAAATAATGAGCGGTGGCAGCAGGCGGACCACGTGCGGTCCGGCCGTTAAGATTATCAGTCCATGCCGGCGCGCTGCCGTTACAATATCGGCCGCGGGCAGAGTTGATACCAGACCCCACATCAAGCCCTTGCCGCGCACCGTGGTAATGAGCGGCGATTGGGCGACTTTTTGCAATAAGCTCGCCCGTAGATAATCGCTGTTGGTCCGCACCTGGGCTAAAAACTCCGGCCGGTTTATAAAATTCAGGACCGTGCGGCTAACGCTACAAACCAGCGGGCCGCCGGCAAACGTGCTGCCATGGTCTCCCACCTCAATGGAGTCGGCCACCGACTGAGTCAGCAAGATCGCGCCGATGGGCAAACCTCCTGCCAGCGGTTTGGCCAAGGTCATAAGGTCGGGGGTCAGGCCATATCCTTCGTACGCCCAAAGCGTACCGGTCCGACCCAGACCACATTGAACTTCGTCGACGATCAGCAGAGCATCGACTTCGTCACAAAGCGCGCGCAGACCGCTCAGAAAACCGGATTCTGCCGGCGTAACACCTCCCTCTCCCTGCACCGGCTCAACAATGACTGCGCAAGTACGTTCAGTAATGGCCTGGCGAGCGCTGTCGAGATCGTTGAATTCGGCAAAGGTGACATCGCCGATGAGCGGCTCAAAAGGAGTGCGGTACTTTTCAGTGGCGGTAACGGCCAGCGCACCCATCGTGCGCCCGTGGAAGGAGCCGTTAAAGGCAACAAAGTTTGTTTTTGCGGTATAGCCCCGGGTGCGGGCCCGCTTTCGCGCAAATTTAAGCGCCCCCTCGTTGGCTTCGGTGCCGGAGTTGCAGAA
>JBFGLD010000883.1:0-3503 GCA_041576335.1 Anaerolineae bacterium
CGCTGGATGCAATGATTCTACTACCGGAAGATATTTTGTATATGGTTTGCCGGGGGGGGGCCGCCGCTTTTGGCTTACCGGACCAAATCGGTTCGTTAGAGGTGGGCAAAAAGGCTGATGTAATCTTGGTGGATTTAAATACGCCGTTTGCCATGCCCGTCCATCGCGTTCCGTCGGCCCTGGTTTATAACATCAACGCCCGCGAGGTCGACACGGTTATTGTGAACGGCGAAATTTTGATGCGTAATAAGCAAATATTATTCGTCGATGAGCCGGCGCTGCTTAGCGAAGCCCGTCAAGCCTGTGAGAAGCTGTTCAAACGAGCGGGCGTGGTCGTTTAGAGTTTTATGCGACAGTCCCGATCGGGCTAACACTGAGAATAGAAATCAGGAGTAAGGGACAGGGGTCAGGAACTAGGGCAGAGGTAATTAGACAGAGGGGTCAGGACCCCTAATTCCTAATCCCCAACCCGTAAACCCTATTTTCAAGGGAAACGATGGACCCTAAAGATAAAGTCGCGTTGGTGACAGGCGGCGCGCATCGCGTCGGCAGAACCATCAGCCTGGCCCTGGCTAGGGCAGGGGCTAACGTGGTCATCATCTACAACACGTCTGCTGAGGCGGCCGAAGCCACGCTGGCTGAAGTCCGATCTTTGGGCGTAGCCGCTGTAGCGGTTCAGGCCGATATCGCCGACCGGCAGCAAGTTGAAGCCATGGTGGCCGTTATCAAAGAACGGTTTGGTCGGGTCGATATTTTGGTGAACAGCGCTTCTCTTTGGCTGGAAACACCCTTCCCGACTGAAGACGTGACCGCCTGGCAGCGAGTCACAGATATTGTAATTCATGGCTCCTTTTACTGCGCCAATGCCGTGGCCCCCCTCATGCTGGCGCAAGGGGCGGGCGCTATCGTAAACATCGTCGATCTGTCGGCCTGGGAACCGTGGCCCAACTTTATGGCCCACAGCGTGGGTAAGGCTGCACTGCTGGCCCTGAGCCGGCAGCTGGCCCTGGAATTGGCACCTGCCGTGCGAGTCAATGCCGTTGCACCGGGGCCGGTGCTGCCCCCGCCCGACTACGATGAAGCCAGAATCGCCCGGACGGCTGACAAGACCCTGCTTAACCGCTGGGGCAGCCCTGAAGACATTGCGCAGGCGGTCCTATTCTTTATTAAGGCCGGCTATGTGACCGGTGAGGTACTGGCCGTGGATGGCGGCGAACGATTTGGGCACCGTAAGCATGAGATTGGCTGAGGCAAACGATGGGCAAGCCAATCGTATTAGCCGCAGACACCGCCAAGTTCCTAGCAGCCACTCTGCACAAGGAAACGATCCAATGAATACCAAACTGTTTCAAAAGGATTTTATCACAACCCAAGACTGGCGTGTGGAAGATCTGAATACCATGCTCGACTTAGCCTTTCGCCTCAAAGGTGAATTTGCCATGGGTACGCCGCACGATCATATCTTACGAGCCAAAACGCTTTACATGCTTTTCTTTGAAGAAAGTACTCGCACGCGTAATTCGTTTGAAACCGGGATGACCCAACTGGGCGGGCACGCCGTATTTCTCACCCCCAAGGCGACTCAGATCGGTCACGGCGAAAATGCCAAAGACACCGGTATTGTCCTGAGTAGCTATGGCCACGGTATTGCCATCCGCGACTGTCGTACGAGAATTGGTCAAGAATACCTATATGAGATGGCCGAATATGCGGATACCCCCATCTTCAGTATGCAGGATGATGTCGACCATCCCTGCCAGGCGATGGCCGACTTGATGACCTTGATGGAGTTATTCGGCCGGGATTTACGGGGACGGAAATTCGTAATATCCTGGACCTACGCTCCCAAATATGTACGCCCGCTTAGCGTGCCGCAGTCGCTGGTGTGGCTGATGCCACGGTTTGGGATGGATGTAACCCTGGCTTATCCCGAGGGCTATCAGCTGATGCCGAACGTGATGGAGGCAGCGCGCAAAAATGCCGAAGAAGCCGGGGTAACCCTGACCGAAACGGGCGATATGGACGCTGCCTTTGAAGATGCCGATTTCCTTTATCCCAAGTCGTGGGGACCGATTATGGTCACCGAGGATGAGCCCGAGGTAGAAGCTATGGCTGCCCAAAATAAGAATTGGCGCGTCACCCAGGCCAAGATGAACTTAGCTAAAAGGCATGCCGTCTACATGCACTGCATGCCTGTTGACCGCGGACACGAGGTGGATGATGAGGTCATCGATGGGCCACAGTCGGTGATTTACAAACAAGCCGAAAATCGACTGCATATTCAAAAAGCCTTAATGGCCTTGACTATGGGCGGGCGGAGTTGAATGAACGTTCGGGTGGAACGTCTAATCGTCAAAACGCCGGCAGTGAGGTGATCAGGATTCTCACCAATATTCTCTAACGTGATGCGGACAGCCTTTTTAATCGCCATCTTCGGGCCGGTTGCCGTTTTATGTTTACCATTAGGGTTAAGCTTAGATGTTTCCGGAGGGTATTCTATGGTCACTTATTCCAAAAGACATAGAGAATTCGAGATAGCGTGTTCTTGGAAAGTGTAGTAACCCGGTCAATTTATGCGCGTCCCACGTCCTACGCCCGTGGAAGGTGAAACGTAAGCTTATGGCGACTCTGTTTAATGACTTTCCGAGAAAGTTCAGATTTCGAAAGGAGGTGTCTTCGGGAGACACAATCAATATTTTAGATGGTGGAAGCTGTTAGGCAAATGGGGCCCTAAATGCCGGCGTAGCAATACGTACCAAGGTATTCGACGATGCAGTGCCAAGCGCCTAACGATTGAGTGTCATTAAGTTCTTTGTTCAATCTCTAGTCAAATTATACTTATGCGGGAGAAAGGAAAGTAACTCATGAAAAAGCTGTTGAGTGCTCTAATGGTTTTGCTTTTTATATTGAGCATTGTGCCGTTAACAGCCTCGGCTGCGCCGGTGACCCAGGAAGGCACAGCCTGTGAACTGGATGTCATCGTGCAGGCGGATGATTGGCTCAGTAAACTGGCCAATAAGTATTATGGTGATGTCTTTGCGTACCCGGCAATTGTCGAGGCAACCAATCAACAAAACGCCGGTGACAGCGGTTACGCAAGAATTGACAACGCAGATCTGATTGAGCCGGGCTGGAAACTGTGCGTTCCGAATTCAGCCGATGCTCAGGCCCTGTTGGGTGAAGAGTTCGCTCGCACCGAACCGGCTCCCGGGGCTACGGTGCTCACCTACTGGCACGCGAGTGCAGCCGGTGATGCTCAGGATGAACTGGTCGATATCTTTAATTCGTCGCAGGACGAGATCTTCGTAGTTTCGGAATTTCAAGGCGGCTACGGTGACCTGGCCACAAACCTGCTCACCGCGCATGCGGCCGGCGTCGGTCCCGATGTGACCCAATTGGGCACCTTCGAGATCATTGAGTTTGCCAAGTCCGGCGTACTGGTTGACCTTAAGCCCTTCATCGAGGGTCCTAACGGTATCGATACCGGTGATTGGCCGGGGACG
>JBFGLD010000884.1:0-3503 GCA_041576335.1 Anaerolineae bacterium
CAGCAGGCGAGCGATGAATTTATGTTTACCTCTGACCCCATTTTCATCCAGAATCCCTCGCACTGCAGAGTCCTCGACCCTGACAGTAACGATAATGATAGGGATGAATTCTTAAAGAAGGGATGTCTGTTGGATCCCTGCAAGAGTAGTGACTCGGTTCAGATAAAGATCATCAACTGGCAAAAGAAATCATTCGGAAATTAGTACTACCGCTCCAGTTCATCCAGTAATCCCGATATGAAAGTGAAAGATCGATGAAAACACTTATCCCAAGAGAAAGGTTGTCATTTGGTTCAACCGATTTAGATGCAATGGTCGGTGGAGGCTTGTTTAAAGGGTCGACGACCCTGGTTAGCGGTGCCCCGGGCATTGGCAAAACCACCTTAGGTCTACAGTTTTTAGTCACCGGTGCACAGGCCGGCCAGCCAGGCTTGATGATCACGTTTGAAGAATTTCCTGCTTCCCTGATCCGCGATGCCACGCAATTGGGTTGGGACCTTAAAGCGTTGGAAAGGGGAGAAATCTTGAGGATAGTTTTTACATCCCCTGAGGTTTTCCTGGAAAGCATCAAAACTGAAGATAGCTTTATAACCGAGGCGTTACGTACGCTAGAACCCGAGCGTATCGTAATCGATAGTGCAGCCCATTTTCAGCGATTGACAGATGATCCTGTCGAACTTAGGGAAATCTATAACACGTTGATTAACGCCATCAAACGCGAACAGATGACTTCTTTACTATTAGATGAGGCGGTTAATGTCCTGCAAGAGCAGCGGGGGCGGATGGCTTCGCTTCCGTTTTTGGTCGATACGGTGATGCTGCTGCGTTATGTTGAAGTCGATAGCGCCATGCAGCGGGCCATCGCGGTTATGAAAATGCGTGGCAGTACTCACCAAAAGGAAATTAGACGATTTGAGATTCAAACAGGTGGCCTGAAAATTGGCGAGCCTTTTACCGGCCGGGAAGGGATCTTATCGGGCAGTACGCACCGTATCGTCTAGGTCGACGACTATTTTTACGACAATGTAACCCAAAACAATTAATAACCACGCCAATAATCCCCCACTCGAGATGATACTGCCCCATAAAAAGCTGTGGGGAAGAAATTTAAGTGCCACCGTATGGTTTCCACGCGGCACGACAAGACCTTGCTGAACCACATTAACCCGCCTGATCTGAGCGGGCTGGCCGTCAATTTGCGCGAGCCAGCCGGGGTAGTAAATTTGGCTTAAGACCAGGAGGTGGTTTCCGGTCGCTTCAACCTGAAGTACCAACTCCGTCGGCTTAAAATCCCTTACCATCACTGTCGCATTTGAGGTATCCGCCAGGGTCACCTCCAGCGGTTCAGCCACTACTGCCGACCGGCGCAGATCAAAATCATCAGCGGCCAGACGAGCGATCGCTTCATCGTCACGGGCAATGACCTCGACGTCCGGCACGAGCCAGGCCCGAGACAGGGGATCCCCTATTTCAAAAATTTTTAGCTCATCTTCCTCCAAAACGAGTGTTAGACCATCTCCGTGAAGATCGCGCGTATCCACAACGTAGCGTACGTTCATCAACTGCCACATACGCCATGAAGGCAGTTGCCGTATAAATGTGTCTACCGAGGCCAATTGCAAGGGCGTGTTGCCAGTTATATCCTGTAAATTGAACACGGCGGCAGCACTGTTACCCCCCAACAGCCGGCCTCCGCTGGCGATACGACCCGGGGAGTCGGTAAGATGGGTCTGCAAAAACCGAATAATGCCGTTAGGCCAAAAAATCGCATGGTCTGGGGGCGTCTCAAGGTTAAAACGCCAATTGACGGTAAACAAATTAAAGGCCAGCCACAGGGCGACCAGGGCCATGCCCCACGTACGGCGCAGCCAGCGCTGCGGACGCAAGCCCAACCAAACTAATATTCCGCCCAAAACGATCAATCCGAATAGATGGTGCCATAACACGCCAAAGAATAAGTTTACTTCATCGCCGCGGGCGGTCGTGGCAGCGGAACCATAGATAAATATCGCAGTCAGAGCAAAAGCCACCCCGGCTACCCATCTTAGACGTTGTTCAAAGCGAACGTATCGTAAGCGGCGTACCTTTGGCAGTGGGCTTACTAAGATCATTGCGCCGTAACCGGCTAATATTGCAGCACTAAAGCTATAAATCAAGAAGACCCGTTCCTGCTGGCGAACTGCGTCAAAACCAGGCGCAAACAAATAAAAGAGAGAAAACAGAAAAGTGCTTCCGCCAAAAGCGAGTATAAGGCTAAGCAAACCGGTCAAGGTCCAGAATAGAAGCTGGGCCGCAGGGATACGTCGATGTAAAAAAGACGAGGGGTTTCGCAGCTTACCACCTCGGTTAGCGGCGTCGTTAGGCCGGGGCCAGCCCACAGCCAAGGCAGCGGCAATCAATACCAAGGAGACTATCCCGACGTAGGCGGGCGATCCGCCAAAAAAACCGGGGTAGAGAACAGAGATTACTTCATTAAGCGGCAGACCCGTTGATACGGTTTCGTACGACAGCTCGGCCCTAAGGGAACGGCCAATGAATTCCATTGTCGGTAAAATTTGGGCGGCAGCAATTGTAGACCCTAATATGACGGTAAAAAGCCACAAACCTAAGGAATAAGTGAGCGAATTAGCCATTGAGCGTCTTGATGGGTGAGCGAATTTGGGTAAAACAAAGGTCGTGTCGCTGATTGATTGAGCGTCTGGGCGGCTTAATTGAAGCCTGAGCGATTCTTCCAAGGCGATAAACAAGGCGTAGGCGAGCGTCAGGTAGACAATATACAACACCGTCTGCGGATGACCGGCCGAGATAGCCATAGCCAGGGCCAGGGCCGACCAGGCCGCGGCGTGCAGCGAGGACATAAGACCTGGTACGCGGTACGCAGTACGAGGACCAGTAGGGTCTGATGATCGGCGTACTGCTGGTGCTAGCCTGCTGCTACCCGCTACACTCAGCCCCCAGAGTATCCACGGCAGCCAGGCCCCAGACTCTAATATGGTAAGCTGTTGGACCGGAAAGCCGGTCAAATAACCACTGTAAGTGAAAACGAGGGCTGCAACCACACCGGCAAAGCGAGCCTGACGCCGGGTTCCCCCAGTTTGCCGTCCCAAGCAGCGAACAAACAGATACGTTCCCACCGCCGCCAGTGAAAAATGAAAGATAACTTGGTGTTCCAAAGCCCATAGTGGAAAGCCAATTTCCTGTCCGAGCAGCGGACCTCCCCAGCCCAATATTAGCGCCTGCAAAACGTGGGGCGGATACAGCGCGCCCGATTGAATGTCGGCCAATGCCGGCTGCCCGCCAAATAGATAAGGATTCCATAGCGGCAGCCGTCCCTTGACCCACTCCTGGGCGGTAAAGGCACGCAGAGGAAAATACTGCTCGGTAAAGTCGCCGGCGGCAATTTGCAGGCGGTCTGTAGGATTCGGGCTAATGAGTCGCCAGAAAAACAGGCAGGGGAGAAAGATCAAAATGATGAGCAGCGCTATATCGGGCCAATTTAGCCC
>JBFGLD010000885.1:0-3493 GCA_041576335.1 Anaerolineae bacterium
ACGAACGAGCTTGGCCGATCGCCTGTACGGCCAGATCGGCGGCTTCGGTAGCAACGGCGAAACAGGGGAAACCGCCGTGGTGGTAGGCAGCCGGAAAAAAAGGGACGTGAGGAGGAACATTAGCCAACGCGGCCAGTCGCAAGTTACCTGATCCGTTCGGCGTACTGTGCGCTACCTGAAGGATAACCTCCGCAAAGCCACGGGCCGCAGCCAAATTAATTCCGGTATTTTCCGCTGCAAAAAGCACGCCGGATGATATAATCTCCGTTTCGACCATCAACTGAGGCAGGGCGTGGATCGACATAAGCAAAGCCAGGGGCGTGGCTGCCACAACCGGTCCGATCGAAACGGCATCAATCTGGTGCTTACGGCTGGTCTCTTCCAGCGTTTTCGAAAATTCAATAAGAACTGCCGGATCGGGATCGCCGACGACATCTAAAAAAGGGGGCGTAGCCAGGCGCACTGTTTGCACTTCAAAGCCCGCCCGGTTAAAACTTTGCCGGGCGTCGGCCAAGAAGTGGCCCACGCTGGCGATACTACCTTCGTCAAAGGGCCACAGTAGCGGCACAAATACCGTAATTGATCGAATTCTCATATAAACTCTAATTTTCCCAGTACGCTATTTTTGATTTTTCATTAACATTTGAGCGGCTCGCCGCCCAATCTCAACCGCGTAGTTCGTGCCTCTATCCCACGGATAGACTTGGCTCATACTGGCCCAATAAAGCCCGGGAATAGGCGTTTCGATAGAGGGGATGTTGGCACTATGGTTGATCGGGGGTACGGGTTGGGCATATTTGGCCCGAAAGAGCCAACTTTCCTTAACCCAACTCTCGTCAAAATTCGGATTGAAACGGCTTAACGTCGGCAAGAAGCGGGCCAACAATTCCTGTTTGGACAAGTCGAAATATTCGTGGTCGGGGCGCAGGTAATCGCCACAGTAAACGATGTGGTCGCCGTCGTAGTGCCGCCGGTCAATAAAGTTAGTGTGTTCAACCAAAGCCAGGTAGGGAAAGCCCTCCTCCTTGGGAATGTTAATCCAGTAGTGCTGCCGGGTGAGCTGCTGTTTAAGTGCCAGAATGACGACGACCGCTCCCATTGATTTAAGCCGCTCAAGCGAAGCCAAATAATCAGGGGGCAGGCTGGGAACCAACCGGCTTAATAGCCGAGGTGAGACGGTAGCCAATACTCGATCAAAGGTTTCAAGCCCTTCTTTGTCTGCCGTGTCCCGTCCTGGCGTATCCGATTTGATGAGCAACCCGCCGCCATCGCAGTGCGATTTGATCGAGGTGATGGCTGTGTTGAAGCGGAGTTCAACGCCACGTTCTATAACTTGACGCGTTAAGCTATCTACAAACGCTTGAAACCCCCCTTTGAAATAACCAAGACGAGGACTGCGTTTGTGAATGCGGGCCCAAAACCAGGCCATGTTGACGTCGCGATAATAATCGCCAAATTTGCCTACCAACAGAGGCTGCCATAACCTATGATAGGCTGCTTTGCCCATCGTGCGCATGAGCCAATCGTGGGCTGTTTCTTTTTCAAGCGCCGGCCAGTTTTTGGTCAAACGCAGATAAAGGCCGGCCAACCCAAATCTTAGTTTAGGGATTAAGGTAAGTTTGGGAAACAGCAGTGCCCGAAGCGGGCTGTCGAAGGGATAGATGTGACCATCAATATAAAGTGAGGTGACCGGCCGAAGGAAAAAAACCTCATCGCGCTCGCCGATTTCGTCGATCAAATTGAGGATATCGTGGTCTGACTCAAACCAGTGATGGTAAAATTGTTCTAGATGCCAGGCCCACCGCTCCGATTTAAACCCGGCCGCTAGACCGCCCGGTATGGCGGCAGCCTCAAAAATAACGACGGTGTGGCCTGCTCCGGCCAAATCGTAAGCGGCGGCGAGACCGGCTACGCCCGCACCAATAACGGCAACTTTCATAAATTTCTTTTGCCCGTTGAAGATCGACTTGTCAGACATTTCTACCAGACGGAAGGTCTGGAGAGACGGGAATTTGTTGGGCCAATTCTGTTTCTACGTCGTTTACCTCGGGTTGAGCCTCGGCCGTAGCCCTGCTGAAATCTTGCCAGCCGAGGCTCTCACTAAGCATATACCACAGGCCGAGCAGGGTAATCGGCAGCCACAACGCGGCGTGCAGGACAAGCGTATAGGCCGCGGCCACCGTCGGATCAACGCCAAATATCCCTAATACGGCAATGCCAGGCAGATCAAACGTGCCAACGTAACCCGGGGCCGAAGGCAACGTTGTGGCCAGGTTAACCACACCATTCATTAGCATTAGCGCAAAAAAGCTGACCGTAAACTTAAAGGCAAACATAACAAACCAATATTTAACCGTTTCCAGAAGCCAAATGACAATCGAGATAAAAAACACCATCAATACGTTCTGCAGACTGGCCAGGCTGCTCAATCCTTCCATAAACCGGTCCGCCAACGCCAGGAGCCTCGGTTGTAAAGCCTCCGGCACAAACCGGTCCACGACCCAACCATAAAGGCTACGACTGGTATCGGGCCGCGCGGCCATAACCAAGAAAACGATTAAAGCGCCAAAAAAAGCCAGGCTGGCCAGAGTGACGGTTTGGCGTAACCACCCCGGCAGCCCGGGGACGATAGGCAGCGCTACGAAAACGAAAAGTAACATAACCAGGCCATCGAATATTCGTTCGACCAGGATTGTGGCAATGCTGGCGCTGATGCTCACGCCCACTTTTTTTTTCAATAGATAGGCTCGAATCACTTCGCCGGCTCGAAAGGGGTAAATATTGTTGCCCATGTAGCCAACCACTACCACCGGCCACATAACTTTCAGTGAAATTGGCTTTATTGGCCGCAGCAGGTAGTGCCAGCGCCAGGCCCGGGCCCAGACCCCAACAGAGTAGGCCAGGACACCTGGAACGATCCACCAGTAGTTAGCCGTCTGCATACCGGCCCAAACTTGGCGCAGATCGAGGCCGCGCAAGGCAATAATAAGAAAAAGGGCGCTAATGACAGCGCCCACCCAAAACTTCCAGCTTGTCCACATAGCTTATATTGTACCATTGTGAGGGGTTTAGGCCAAATGAATTGAACCCAAAGAAGGGGATAAAGCCACAATGTTCAAAAAAAGGCGCTACGTCGTCGCGTAGCGCCTTTTACAATCTTATTTTTTTGTTTTATTTAAGCGGGAGTTGGAACAGCTTCGGCAGGTCTTACAGATCCGATAAGGAGACGTTCCAGCGTCATAACGTGTGAGCAAACGCCTCGGAGTTCAAAGAAGTTGCAGTCACAGGTCCATTGACCACGATCATAACTGATTTTATGAAATTTGTGGTCACCCTTAAAGGTTACGTCAAATCTCTCAAAGCTAATTCGCTCAGGCTCTTGCGCATAGAGCATGGCCTTTTCAATTTTTCCAATCATCCCTGAGTCCATAAAAAAACCTCCTTACAATGTTTTAATAAAAGGACTAATTGTGTTGGAAAGAAAAAACACCCA
>JBFGLD010000886.1:0-3492 GCA_041576335.1 Anaerolineae bacterium
GCATTGCGCCGGCAGCAAGATGCACGGCGGCCCACCAGCGTATAGCCCGGGCGTACGGAGCCACCCTCCTGGATAAAGTTCCGGTCACCGCCATCCGTCCGGTCAGCGGCGAGATCGAGGTTGAAACGCCGGACCGGGTTTATCGCTGCCGCACGTTGATTATTACCGCCGGGGCCTGGTCAAACCAACATCTGGCCCACCTCGGGCTGCGCCTGCCCTTGACCATAACCCAGGAGCAAGTGGCCTATTTTGCCACGCCGCATTTGACCGACTTTTCCCCGGAGCGCTTCCCGGTTTGGATTTGGATGGATGAACCGTGCTTCTACGGTTTTCCCGTGTACGGTGAGGCCGGGGTTAAGGTAACCCAGGATGTCGGCGGGGAGGAAGTCACCGCGGCTACACGCACGTTTGAACCGAACCCGGCTATGCTGCAGCGGGTTGAAGCGTTTCTCAAGCAATACTTGCCTAAGGCGCTGGGGCCGCTTATGTTGGCAAAGACCTGTTTGTACACCATGCCCCCTGATCGCGACTTTGTCATTGACCGGGTGCCCGGTCACGAGAATTGTTTGATCGCGATTGGAGCCGGGCACGCCTTTAAGTTCGCCTCACTTATCGGAAGAATATTGAGCGACCTGGCCATAGGCGGTACGACGACGAGCAACGTCGAGCCGTTCAAGATCGATCGCCCTATTCTAACCATGGAGAATCCAACGAGAAGTTTTATGGTCTAAAGTAATGAGGAGTTAAATTGACCTTCCAGATTGCCCTGGTCCTGATTATCCTGGTCGCGGCGGTTGTGCTGTTCGTAACAGAGCGACTCCGGGTCGACGTGATCGCCCTGCTAGTCCTGGGCAGCCTGGCTCTGACCGGTTTGGTAACCCCGGTTGAGGCCTTATCCGGTTTCAGCAACCCGGCAGTGGTCACGGTCTGGGCGGTATTTATTCTCAGTGGTAGCCTATCCAGAACCGGCGTAGCCAACATTGTCGGCCGCCAAATTTTGCGCTGGGCCGGGTCCGGCGAGACGCAGTTGGTCATCGTAATTATGCTAACGGCAGGCGTGCTGTCGGCCTTTATGAACAACGTCGGGGTGGCGGCCCTGCTGCTGCCCGTGGTGATGAGTATTGCCCGGCGCACAGGACGACCTCCTTCAAAGCTGCTCATGCCGCTGGCCTTCGCCACGCTGCTGGGGGGCTTGACCACCTTGATTGGGACGCCGCCCAATATTCTGGTCAGTGCGGCCTTACGCGACCACGGTTTGCCTCCCTTTCGACTATTCGACTTCACACCTACCGGCATAGTGGTGATGCTGGCCGGGATAGCCTTTATGGCCTTGGTTGGACGCCACATGTTACCGGTCCGAGACCCGGCCGGAGAGTTCTCCGGCGCCGGCCAAAACAACCTGGACCAAGTCTATGACTTACGCGAGCGGATATCTGTGGTGCGTTTGCCTGCCGACTCGGCCTTGGTCGGTAAAACCCTTGTGGAAAGCCGGCTTGGCCCGGGCCTGGGTTTGAACCTCATCGGTATTATCCGCAATGGGCAAACGCAGCTGATGCCTGAACCGGAAGCCGTTCTCCGGGGTGACGATCGCCTCTTGGTGGCGGGCCGGCTCGACCAACTGGCCGAACTGCGCGGCCGGCAGCAGCTGATTATCGAAGATGACACTATCACGATCGAGCATCTGGTATCGACCGAGATAGAAGTGGCCGAAATCGGTCTATCGCCCCGCTCCTCCCTGCTGGGCCAGACCTTGCAGCAGATTGGCTTCCGGCGCAATTTTGGCGTTAATGTCTTGGCGATTTGGCGCGACAGCGTTCCCCAGCGGACCAATTTGCAGAACATTCCCCTGCAGTTAGGCGATACGCTGCTGGTGCATGGGCCCCATGCCCAACTTGAAAAGCTGCGAGATTCCCCCGATTTCCTGGTCTCAAATGCTGAGGTGGCCGAAGTCTACAGCCTCCACGAACGGCTGCTCGTGGTGCGCATTCCCCCAGACTCAACGCTAGCCGGCAAAACGCTGGCCGAAAGCCGTCTGGGCGATGCCCTCGGCCTGACCGTGCTGGGTATAGTTCGCCAAGGCGATACAAAGTTAGCTCCGTCGCCCCTCACCCAACTGATGACCGGAGACACGCTGCTGGTTGAGGGTAAACGCGAAGACCTGCTAACCTTCCAGGGCCTACAAAGCCTGGAAATCGATCAAGAGGCTGCCGTAAAACTGCCCGACCTGGAGTCGGAGTACATCGGCCTGGTCGAGGTCGTGCTGTCTCCCCACACGACTCTTGTCGGCAAAACACTGCGTCAATTGCATTTCCGTGAAAAGTATGGATTAAACGTCCTGGCTATTTGGCGTGAAGGCCAGGCCTACTATGCAAATCTGCGTGACATGGCGCTCCGCTTTGGCGACGCCTTGCTGCTTTACGGCCCTCGTGACAAGGTAAGAGTGCTGGGCAACGAGCCGGATTTTTTGGTTCTGACCGAAACTGATCAGCAGCCTGTGCTCTTGAACAAAGCCCCGCTGGCGCTCATGATCATGGTCGGCGTCTTAATCCCGGTTATTTTGGGCTGGTTGCCCATCTTTATTGCAGCGGTGATCGGCGCGACTCTCATGGTGCTGGTTGGTTGTTTGACAATGGAAGAAGCCTACCGTTTTATCGAATGGAAAGCTGTCTTTCTTATCGCCGGCATGCTGCCGTTGGGCATTGCCATGGAACGAACCGGGTCTGCACAGTTACTGGCCGAAGGGGTAGTCGCGGCGGTCGGTGGTTATGGACCGCTGGCGGTCGTGGCCGGCTTGTTTATCATGGCCGCCTTAGCGGCCCAGGTGATGCCCACGCCGGCGGTGGCTGTACTGCTGGCGCCGATTGCCCTGGACACAGCCAGCGTGCTCAGCTTGTCTCCATATGCGCTGATGATGACCATCGCCATGTCTGCCTCGGCCAGCTTCCTGAGCCCCGTAGCCCACCCGGCCAACGTGTTGACGATGGGGCCCGGCGGCTATCGTTTTACGGATTACATTAAAGTTGGCCTGCCCCTGACCTTGGTCGTATTGATCGTTGTGTTGGTTATTCTGCCGATCTTTTGGCCGCTATCGCTATAGGACGTTTATGACACTCGAAATTTTTTTGGCGTTTGCGCTTTTGGTCGGAGCTCTCATTGTCTTTGCGCTCGATCGCTTTCCGATCGACTTCATCGCTTTGGGCCTGATGGCCCTGATTTTGCTGCTCGGCCCGTTCTTGGGGGTCGCTCCCGAAGAAGCTATCTCCGGTTTCAGCAATCCGGCCACCATCACGGTCCTGGCTATGTTTATCTTAAGCGGCGGTATCGAACGCACCGGACTGATTAACCTGCTGGCGCGGCGCATGGTTCGCCTGGCCGGGAATACAGAACTGAGACAGCTTTCCACCGTTATGCTGGTAGTAGGGCCCATCTCGGCCTTCATCAACAACACCGCGGCGGTGGCTATCTTGATGCCTATGGTCATCACCTTGGCCC
>JBFGLD010000887.1:0-3487 GCA_041576335.1 Anaerolineae bacterium
CTAATCCACCTACCTCTTATCTTAAAGTAAGCGTTGAGGGATAACTGTGGCTCTATCGAGAAAGCACTTCAAAAAAGAAATTTAGCTCTCAGCCATACTGATGAGGTTTAAAGTTTAACCGATCCAATTTCAAACTAAGCAGCGTTCTGAGAGTAGGAGAGAAGATAACCGCGATATTGAAGCTAAAGTCTGAGTAAAGAAAAAAGTAGAATTAATTTAACCTATTTATCTGTTTGTCCTTTTCCCCACTATGATTTTTCTTATGGGTAATCACCAATTTAATCGTGCGGAGTTGCTGCTTAACATCGACTATATGCCGTAAGAAAGGAATCGCGATCATGTTCCGGATCAAAAGTCGTTCCTCCTATGCCTTGGTTTTAATTGGGCTAATCTTCCTGTTCTCTTTTGACAGGCCCCTGACGCCGGCTAAAGCTGTGACGATCACCCGAAGCCAGGACGGTGAAACGGGACCGGTCAGTTTCGGCGATACTACGGCCAGCTTCCCTCAGGCAGGGAGCTATGTTCTGCGCCTGACCGCCGACGATGGAAAACTTGCCGCCAGTGAGGACAAAGTTGTCGCTGCGCCTGAGGTCGGGACACAGGTAATCACCCAAGAGATCAGAGTGGCGGCCAAATTTGACGATGCAGAAGAGGGAGCGTCAGGCAGCGTATCACTCACCAGCAGCGATCTTGAACTGGTCCGTGATGGCAACGACCAGACGGTGGGCCTGCGTTTTAACGGCATTGAGATTCCTCAAGGGGCTACAGTTGCCAAAGCCTATGTTCAGTTCCAGGTGGATGAGACAAGTTCGGAGGCAACTAATCTCACTATCTGGGGCGAAGCTGTTGATAATGCGAGCACATTTACCAACGTTGATTTCGATCTCTCCTCCAGGACTCGAACAGCGGCGGTATCCTGGTCGCTCCCGGCCTGGACGACCGTAGGCGAAGCCGGACCCGGCCAGCAGACGCCCGATATTGCCCCGGTTATTCAAGAAATTGTGAACCGGCCCGGCTGGACAATAGAGAACTCACTGGTCGTCATCATTACCGGCGGCGGTCGGCGAGTGGCGGAGTCATACGATGGACTCTCGACCGGAGCGCCCTTGCTTCATCTAGAGTATATTGTATCAGATCAACAACCACCCACGGTTTACGCGGGACCAGCCCAGTCTATCACTTTGCCGAATAGTGCCCCCCTAGACGGTACCATCACTGACGACGGATTGCCAAATCCTCCGGGGACGGTCACAGCCGCCTGGAGCCAGCTCAGCGGGCCGGGAACGGTCATCTTTGCCGACACGACGGCCGTCGATACCACGGCCAATTTTTCCTTAGCCGGCACTTATGTCTTGCGTTTGACCGCCTTTGATGGTGAACTCATCACCAGAGACGACGTCACCATCACGGTCAATCCGGCCACCGCACCGCCGACAATCACCTCATTTACGCCGGCCAGTGGACAGGCAGCTTCAGTAGTGATCGTGAATGGGAGTAATTTTAGTGATGCTTCAGCGGTAGCCTTTAACGGTGTGGCGGCCCGCTTTACGGTTGTGTCCGACAGCCAGATCCACGCCACTGTGCCGGACGGGGTCGCAACCGGTCCAATTAGCGTGACCAATGCGACCGACACTGGGCCAAGTGCGGCCAATTTTACCGCTGTAGCCAGCCCACCCGTACTCATCGGCGCGGGCGATATCTCAAAGTGTAGCAGCGGTAACCAGGGTGAAGAGACAGCTAAGTTGCTTGATAATATCGCCGGCACCGTTTTCACTCTGGGAGATAATGCCTATCCGGACGGGACGGATAGTCAGTTCAGCGACTGTTATAATCCGACTTGGGGACGTCATAAGGCCCGTACCCGTCCGGCCCCGGGCAACCATGACTATCACATTCCTAATGCAGCGGGATATTTCAACTACTTTGGCCCGGCTGCCGGCGAGATAGGCAAGGGATATTACAGTTATGATCTGGGAGGATGGCACATCATCGCGCTCAATTCTGAGTGCAACCAAGTTGGCGGCTGCGAGAGCAATTCTCCTCAGGGTCAATGGCTCCAGGCTGACCTGGCCGCAAATCCAAGCATGTGCACCTTAGCTTATTGGCACAAACCACGCTTTAGCTCAAGTTCTAAACACGGCAGCGATACTCAATTTCAGGACTTCTGGCAGCTGTTGTATGATGCCGGAGCGGAAGTAGTTCTAGGTAGTCACGATCACAGCTACGAACGCTTCGCGCCACAGGACCCGAACGGGGTTGCAGACCCGGAACGCGGCCTTCGCGAGTTTGTTATTGGTACGGGAGGCGCAGGCCTTTACCCCTATGGTCCAGCTGAACCAAACAGCGAGATCAGAGAGGATACAACGCATGGCGTTTTGAAGTTGACCTTGCATCCCACCAGCTATGACTGGGAATTCATTCCCATAGCCGGCCGGAATTTCACCGATTCAGGTAGTGGGCTTTGTCACCAGTTCAACCAAGTACCCAATGTAGATGTGGGACCCGATCAAACGATATTCTTCTCAAATAGCGCTAATCTGAATGGAACCGTGACAGATGATGGATTACCGGCCCCACCCGGTGTCGTAACCACGACCTGGAGCCAGGTCAGTGGCCCGGCCACGGCTACCTTTGCCGATGCTTCAACCGCCGCTACCACGGTCAGTTTTTCTGAAGTGGGGGCTTATGTGCTGCGCCTGACGGCCGATGACGGAGAGTTTTCCGCCAGCGCTGAGGTAACCATCATCGTGATTGAGGAGGGAACAGAGGTCATCACGGTAGAAACTCGAGTGATGACCGATTCAGATGATGCGGAAGAGAATGCATCGGGGAGCGTATCGCTAACGAGTAGTGATCTCGAGCTGGTTTTTGATGGGAGTAATCAAACGATTGGGATACGCTTCAACGACGTGACTGTTCCGCAAGGGGCCACAGTCGTCAAGGCCTACGTTCAGTTTCAGGTCGACGAGACCTCATCAGACCCCACAAATCTAACGATCCAGGGTCAAGCGGTTGATAACGCGGCCATATTTATTGACGCTGCGGGCAATATCTCGTCGAGGAGTAGGACGGCGGCAGCGGTGGAATGGTTACCGATGGCTTGGCCGACAACCGGCCAAGCGGGTCCCGATCAGCAAACCCCGGATATAAGTCCGATCATTGAAGAGATTGTGAATAGAGCTGGTTGGTCGAGCAGTAACTCGCTGGCGATACTGATCACCGGCAATGGTAAGCGGGTCGCCGAGTCCTACAATGGCGATCCAAATGGGGCGCCCTTGCTGCACGTGGAGTACAATATAGGCCCACCCAACAATGCGCCGGTGGCCAGCGACGATGCCTATGCCACGGACGAAGAGACGCCGTTGACAGTACCGACACTGGGGGTGTTGGGCACCGACACCGACGCCGACGGCGACACCTTGGCGGCAATCCTGGCCAGCGATGTGAGTAACGGCACGCTGACCCTGAACGCCGACGGCTCCTTCAG
>JBFGLD010000888.1:0-3483 GCA_041576335.1 Anaerolineae bacterium
ATTTCAGGAAAAGGAGTGACGTTTATCATTATTAATGATGATAAATGTCACTTTCGAATATCGACGGATCAAATTACAATAGTAACAGTAACCGACTTGTTAGGAAGCGTTGCGTTGAAGTCGTTCGCCTAGCTACGGGACAATCCCCCCTTAAGGTTCATAATTAAACCATACCCGGTGTATCTGCCGATACTCGTATAGGATTCGGTAAGGCCGGGGAGAGTTTTGTGGACAATTGAATTATCGTAGATGGAGCAGCTATCGATCTTAAAGTGTTCGTGGCCCCTTTATAAATAATCATAGACTTACTAATCTCAATTGGAGGAAATCTATAATGGCAATAAAAGTCGGTATCAACGGATTTGGCAGAATTGGCCGGCAGGTATTCAAAGCTATTCGCGACAGCTACAGTGATAGTCTGGATGTTGTGGCCGTTAACGATATTGGTGATGTACCCACCATGGCACACCTGCTTAAGTATGATTCAAACTACGGTAAGTTTGATGGCAGCGTTGAAGTTGTTGAGGGTGGTCTTAAGGTTGACGGTAGATTGCTCAGAGTACTGGCCGAACGAGATCCGGCCAATCTTCCGTGGGGAGATTTGGGGGTCGATATCGTCGTCGAGAGTACCGGTCTATTTCGCGATCGAGAAAAAGCAGGCAAGCATCTAAAAGGCGGTGCAAAAAAAGTAATTATCAGTGCCCCGGCAAAAGGTGAAGATTTGACCATTGTGCTGGGCGTTAATGAGGACAAGTATAACCCGGCCGAGCACCATATCATTTCGAATGCTTCCTGTACCACAAACTGCCTGGCGCCAGCCGCCAAGGTGGTGAACGATAAATTTGGTATCGTCAAGGGGATGATGACGACGATCCATGCCTATACCAACGACCAGAGCATATTAGACTTACCCCATAAGGATCTGCGCCGGGCTCGTGCTGCGGCACTCAGCATCATACCGACCACAACGGGTGCGGCCAGGGCGGTAGCTTTAGTTATTCCGGAGCTAAAAGGCAAGTTCGACGGATACGCGCTGCGTGTTCCCACCTCGACCGTATCGGTTGTGGATTTCACCGCGACCTTGGAAAGAGAAACGACGACCGAAGCGTTACATCAAGCTTTCCGGGAGGCAGCCGCCGGCCCGTTAAAGGGCATTCTGGTTGCTGTGGACGAGCCATTGGTTTCCATCGATTACAAGGGCGATCCGGCTTCCAGTTCGGTAGACTTAGAGTTTACTCAGGTACTTGGGGGTCAAGGTGATATGGTTAAGGTTGTCACTTGGTATGACAACGAGTGGGGATACTCCAATCGCACCGCCGATTTAGCCGAATTAATGGCTAACAAGCTTTAACCCGGCCGCATTCCTGGCCAAAACCTCGGATCTGTGAGGAATTGAGGGGACTAACAGGTTTCGGAGTCTTGTTAGTTCCCTCAAATTCCCAAAGTATTCCACCTTCCCGTTAGCTGGTCGTGTAGGCTGCAAATGGATGGAGCTGTATTGCTGGACCTTAAGTTGACGATCTTCAGAAAAAATGTTATAATTGCACTCGGATTTTAGCGTACAGCCAAACGCCACGCAGTTTTGCGCAGTTTTTATCTCTATCCCCCCAGAAAAATCTTAGAAAGATCTTATTTCTCTAGATAACACATTTAATAACAAGATAATATTTGAAAGTATCCCCAAAATCGCCAAAATAGAGGGCTAACTCCCCTTCTAAGAGAAAAAGAGGGACCTATTATGAGGTAGGTTTACCGTCAGTTAGTGAGATTATTGGTATGTGATTGCCTAGCTTCTCTGATATATAAGACTCTCTCAGCCTCAAAATAATGGCCAAATAGATCCAAATATCCCATTGGTGAAAACTAAGAGCAGCTTGTTTACAAGGACTCCGGCCCGAGGTTAAGTTAGTTAATAGGGATATATCTATCTCTCACCAAGTTAAATGATCGCTTCACTTCGCAACATAAGCGAATAGATATTACATTTCATCGACAAAGTTTAGGAGCTTTTAACATGAACATGGCTGAGCTCGAAGCCAAAACGCTTGACGATTTAAGAACCGTTGCAAAAGAATTCGAAATATCGGGATTTAGTAAATTGAAAAAAGGGGATCTGATATTAAAAATTCTTAGGGCAAATGCTGAATCTCAGGGCTATATTTTTGGCGGCGGCGTATTAGAAATTATTCAAGATGGTATTGGTTTTCTACGCTCCGTCGATTTACTACCCGGTCCAGACGATATTTACGTATCGCAGAGCCAGATTCGCCGTTTTGGCCTGCGCACCGGCGATATGGTAATCGGGCAGGTGCGCCCGCCCAAAGATACGGAGAAGTATTTCGGTTTGCTAAGAGTCGAGGCAGTCAATGGCCTCGATCCTGAGTCGGCGAAGAAGCGTCCCGTTTTTGAGCGCTTAACGCCGATCTTTCCCCAAGAACGGTTAATGCTTGAAACGAATAAAGACATTTTGGCCACGCGGTTGCTGGACATTTTGGCGCCTATAGGGCGAGGGCAGCGGGGACTTATTGTTTCGCCCCCCAAAGCAGGCAAAACAACCATTCTCAAGCAAATTGCAAATGGTATAAGCAGCAACCATCTCGACATTCATATGATGGTCGTGCTTATCGGCGAGCGCCCTGAAGAAGTCACCGACATGGATCGATCGGTTGATGCTGAGGTAATGGCCGCCACGTTTGACGATCCGGAGTCGGCTCAGACGCGGGTCGCGGAAATGGCCCTGGCCAAAGCTAAACGGTTAGTCGAGGGCGGGCGTGACGTTGTAATTTTGATGGACTCCCTGACCCGTTTAGCGCGGGCTTACAATATGGTTGTTCCGCCAAGCGGCCGCACGCTGTCGGGTGGTATCGACCCGGCAGCCCTCTATCCGCCCAAACGTTTCTTTGGTGCCGCTCGCAACCTGGAAGAGGGAGGCAGCTTAACGATTATAGCCACCTGTTTGGTAGATACCGGAAGCCGTATGGACGACGTCATCTACGAGGAATTCAAAGGTACCGGTAATATGGAGCTGCACCTGACCCGTAAACTTGCCGAGCGCCGTTTCTTCCCAGCACTCGATATCGAGCGGTCCAGTACACGTCGGGAGGATCTATTACTGTCACCCGACGACCTAGCCAGAGTTTGGACTCTGCGTCGGATGATCACGGCCGTGGGTGGTGGCGCCGAGGCAACGGAAATGGTGCTGGAACGCCTGCCCAAAACGGATAACAACATCGAATTTCTGGCCACTCTCAATAAAGAAATTTATTAATACCTTGACTAATTTTCGAAAGGAAACACCAACCTCCACGTTGAGGTAGCTAATTTGACGCTTATCCATTCAGTGGTTATCATGCGGTCGCGATTCGGGCCGATCTGAAAAAGCAGATCGCAATTTACGTGTGAAAATATGGTATGCAACAACCACTGACTAATAAGCCACCCCGGGCTACTTCAAGCTCGGGTTCACCTGCCAATACCTCCAGC
>JBFGLD010000889.1:0-3481 GCA_041576335.1 Anaerolineae bacterium
CGCCAACGGGCCAGTTTGTGCACGGGTTTGTCAACGCCTTTCATTTTATGAGTCCGCTTGAGAATTACAATTTTGCTGTGGATTTTTCTCTAATATTTGTAATCGTGGGCTGTCTGCGCGGGCTGTGGGTACGGGCAAAACGCCGGGCTACGGGCTGGCTTATCGCCTGGTGGTTAGTGCCCTTCATTGGGAACCTGGGGATTATGGTTCTGGCAGAGGGCAGTTCGGCCCAGGTTAGATTCCACCTGCACACCTTGCCGGCCTACTTGCTGCTGGGCGCCTCCGGTTTGCTGGCCGTGGCAGACTTTCCGGCCGCCCGTCTGGCTGCCCTATCGGCGACAGGAAAAACCTCGCTCGGGCTGCAGCGCCTGGCGGTTTACGGTACGATGTCGCTGCTGCTGTTGGCTTTTAGTCCACCGACTATGACCACCCTCGAAGAGCGAACCGACGAGGCCTGGTCAGCCGTCGGGGCCTATCTACGGGCGGAGGTGCAACCTGGCGATCTAATATTGTGTGAAGCCTTTCGTACCCGGGATGAATGGGACGGAGACAACGGTTCTTGTCGTTGGCACCTGCAAGACGTGGTCAACGAGACCCGGCCTCGACTTCCGATTCAACCCTTGAGCCGCATCGCCAACTTCCGCAGTACCGAGCCTTGGCTTGAAACGCTCCAAAAAAAGGGCCGAGTCTGGTTTGTGATCTACTTTCCCGGCTCGCCTCCCTACCCGATCGAGACTCTCGACCGTGAGTCGAGCCTGAAGGTTAGGCAGTTTCGGCACACTTGGGTGGTCCGTATTGACTCCGGCCGGTCCCTGCTTGGCAACTTAATCGATTGTAGCCGGTGGCTGCTTAACTTTGTACCGGATGAAAAGCACCAGTTCGACTACCATGTCGATCTGGCCCAACTTTATGCCCTGGCCGGCGATTTGGAGTCGGCCAATAGCCAATTAGAGCAAGCCCTCCCGATTCAACAAGCCTCCGGCGATCCCGACTGGGCTCCGGAGCTCGCTAAACTGAGAGAGGCAGCTGCGAGCGTTCGCTTCTACGCGCCGGCTCCACCCACGCCACAGCACCGCCTCAACGTCAATTTCGACCATCGACTTGAGTTGGATGGCTATTCGCTGGACACAAAGCTAGCGTCCGATGTATCGAAATTTCAGATTACCTTCTACTGGCAAACACTCGCACCTCTGGAAAAAAATTACTCGGTTTTTGTGCATCTAAAAGATGCAACCGGGAATATCGTCGCCTACTTTGACTTCCAGCCATTCGATGCAATCTTGCCGACGGCGGAATGGCCGGTGGGCATCGAACTGAGAGAAGCTCGGCAGTTCACGATCCCCGACAAATTATCTGCCGGGGAGTATACCTTTGTGATCGGCCTCTATTTGCCGGAGACGATGTCCCGGCTGCGCGTTATAGACGACCCTAGCGGCGAAAATGCGATCACGTTAGGCGTGGTAAGCGTCGAAGGTTCCTAACCTATATGCCTAAAGAACTGTTCGCCCGTGAGGCGCTGGCCCAAATCCCCAAAATTCTGACCCTGTTGGACCGTAATGTCCACAGTCCGAGCTACGGCTGTTTTGATCGCAATTTTTGGCACTACCGGATCATTGATTTTCCCAGCGGGATGGCCCAAGAGTTTGTCTGGCCTCTGGCCTTAGCGTACTTAACTGACGTGCCCGGCAATTCGTTTTACCAACAGCCCGCATTACGCGCCTGGGTGGAAGCGGGCATACTCTATGCCGCCCGAAGCGCTCATCCCGACGGCTCATGCGACGATTATTTTCCTTACGAACGGGCTGCCGGCGCCGCGGCCTTTTCACTCTTGGCCGGCCTCGAGTGCTATATACTTCTGGGGCTCCAAAACGAGGAGGCGCTTCGTTTTTTTGAAAAGCGGGCCGACTGGCTGGCCCATCACCACGAAAGCGGGCGACTGACCAACCACCAGGCCCTGATCGTGCTGTGCCTGGAACGCCTGTCCCGGCTGTTACAGACCGGCAAATGGGACCGCTTCAAAGCCGCACGGCTGGAACAAGTATTAGCCTGGCAGAGCAGCGAAGGGTGGTTCCAGGAATATGAAGGCTTTGATCCGGGCTACCAAACGTTAACCATCTCGCTCCTGGCGCAGGTTTACGAGCTAAACCCCAACCAAGCCCTCAAGGACACCTTGGTCAAGGCCGTCGAACTCGTCGGCCACTTTATCCATCCGGACGGTTCGTACGGCGGCGAGTACGCCAGCCGAAACACGTACAACTATTTTCCGCACGGATTTGAACTGATCGGCCGGTGGCTGCCCGAGGCACTTAGCCTTAACGACCGCTTTTTGGAGGGGCTGGCGCGGGGCCTGGCCCCCTGCTACAGCGACGATCACATCATCGGCCACCACGCCTGGAACTATCTGTTGGCCTGGAGAGATTTTGTCGACGACCGTCCGCCCACGGCACCTCGTCCTTGCCAATCGATCAGGCTCAAAGAAGCCCAGATTTTGATCGACCGCCGCCAGGCTACCGAACTTTATTTGGCGCTTAATAAAGGGGGGGTCTTCAAAATATTTCACGAGGGGCAGTTGGCGGCTACTGATACGCAGCTCTCGCTGCTCGTGCGCCAGGGCCGGCGGGTCAAGAACGCCGTGGGGCATCTGGCAGGTGACTATGAAGTCGAGGTCGGCGAGGACGAAATCTCAGTTCGAGGATCACTGGGCTGGGCCAAGCAAGCCCAGATGACAACGCTGAATTTGGTCATCCTACGCTTGGTAATGGCATCGCTGGGACGGTTCTTCCCAACCTTGGTACGCCGGCTGCTGCAGCGATTACTAATTACGGGCAAACAAGAGGCCCCTTTTCGCTTTCAGCGCCGGCTCAAATGGCACGAGGGTAGGTGGCATATTAAAGACGAGCTCCAGGCAAAATCGTGGGATCCGGTCGTCGCGGCCGGCATCGGCAGCGACCAAACGTCGATCTACGTGGTAATGAGTCGCACCTTTCAGGCCGGCCAGCTACAATCCTGGCTCGAATTGACGGGCGAGATCCGTAAATTATCTCCGGGTGAGCCGCTGATTGTAGAAAGACAAATCTAGATGAAACGACTTGTGTCAATTACGATAAGCTTGCTTATCTTGGCTTTAATTTATTGGCGGGTTGACGTCGGCGAGCTCGCTCGCGATTTTCGAAATACAGATGTTGGCTGGCTGCTGGTCGGCGTCAGCATGGTCGTGCCCATTACCATATTCTCCGCCTGGCGCTTGCAGCAGTTGATGCCAGTCGGGCAGTCGCTGGGGCTTGGCGAGGCCACACAACTTATCTTGGCCGCGAGTGGGCTAAACATGGTACTGCCATCAAAAATGGGCGACATTGCCAAGGCCTACTTCATCCAAAAACGAGGTTACCTGGACGGCTCGCTGTCGCTGTCGCTGGTTGTATTTGAAAAAAGCTGTGATATGCTGTCGCTGCTGCTATGGTGCGTTTTTGGCTTGATGCTC
>JBFGLD010000890.1:0-3480 GCA_041576335.1 Anaerolineae bacterium
AGGCGCATAATGATGAACAGTCGTTCCTCTGCCTCATACACGTCATAAATCGTGACAATGCGGGGATGATCGAGGCGGGCGATGGTCCTGGCTTCTCGGCGGAAACGGGTGACCCACTCCCTATCGTGCGTCAGAACCGGTCTCAGCTCTTTCAGCGCCACCAGCCTGCCCAACTGCGTATCGCGGGCGCGATAGACGATGGCAAAGCCACCTTGCCCAATTTCCTCCAGGATTTCATATCTACCCAGTTTCTCGATCATACTGTATCTCCTCTACCCCAACAATAACGGCCGTTGGCCCAGTCAATACAGGTGAGCAGTCGTTGATAGGTACAGGGAAGTGAATTTGTTGATATTCATTAAACACAACAATTCGGATCACGGTTTGCCACGTATCATCATTAAGATTATACCACAGGTGGGGGTGAGACTTGTTACATAAGCTAAAAGGAGGCACTGACCAAACCTAAACATTCAGGCCCGGAGCAATGGAAACGACCAGACGACCAGAGAGAGGCTTGACAATTCGCACATTTTGTTGTATATTAGTTATATCGTAAAAATACGATAAAGAAGAAGGAATAATCATGACATCTCGTACGCCAATCCCGGCGCCCGAGGCCTGCTGTACGTTGGACATCTCGGGCGCAGAACAGGAGCAGCTGGTCAGCATGTTCAAAGCGCTGGGTAATCCTACCCGCTTCGAGATTATGAAATATCTCGTAACGCATCCCAGTTGCATCACCAGTGACATCGTAGAGTTTTTGCCGATCGCCCAGGCCACGGTGTCGCAGCACCTTAAAGTACTTCGTGAGGCCGGCTGGATCAGCGGTACCATCGAAGGCCCGGCCACCTGCTACGAATTGCACGAAGAGAATATTGCCTGGTTCAGAGCCAAGGTCGGGGAGATTTTTTAGGGGTTGCGTTGAGGTGGACAGCAGTAGTTGATGGTAAAAATTTCTTGCGGCTATTTATCGTAAAAATACAATATAGATGGAGATTTATCAAATGTATCTCAGTGACATAGATTTCATCGTTAGTCAAGAGCAGCACAAAGACCTGTTGCGAGAGGCGGAACGTGAGCGGCTGATCCGGACGGCGGATCTCCACGCGCCCAGCCTGTGGCAATTACCCCAAAAGATAGCCAACAAGCTCAGGTTCAGGATGGTGAATTGGGTCTGGAGCCGACCTAGTACTTCGCTCGGAACCGTTGAATGTTGCTAACTAAAAGAGGTTCTTGGATACCCACCGGCTCTGTTAAGTTTTTTAATTTGTAATATCGTAAAACTACGATAAGAAGTAGCTATCTTGGACGAACTCCTAAAAATCATCTATTTTATGAGCGAAGCCTTTGGCCATATCTGGCCTTATCTGTTGATTACCATTCCCTTGGCCGTAGCGGTCCAGCTGTCAGGCGCGGCCAGATATATTAACCGTGCTTTTCAAGCTCGACCGATGGTGGCCATCCTCCTGGCGACGGCTGTTGGCGCCTTCAGCCCTTTTTGTTCGTACAGCGTCATTCCGGTCGTCGCCACCTTGCTGATTGGCGGGGTGCCCCTGGCCCCGGTTATGGCCTTCTGGATAGCCTCGACCTCGATGGACCCGGAAATTTTCTTCCTGAGCGTTGCCACCATCGGCTGGGAGTTGGCGGTGTGGCGACTGGGGGGGACGTTGCTCCTCAGCTTGAGCGCCGGTTTTTTGACCCACCTGGTCTTCAAGCGGGGCTGGTTGGGCCGGCAGATCTTACGCTCACAGCAATCTCCGTCGGTGAAGAGTGTTGGTGCCATTTTGCGGCAAGGCTGGCAAGGTCTTAAGTGTAGGCTCGCTTTCACTCCCGCTGTGGGCTTTGCCGCAGGGCATAAAATCTTGGCCGCTGAAGCAGCTTGTTACGGAACCACGGCTGACATCAGTCTGGTCGATCGCGGGCATCTGTCTGCTGCCTACCCGGCTACGCCAGCTTCAAGCGATAACGAAACCGGCCGCATCTCAGTAGATCTGGCCAACAATGGGGGTAATTGCAATCTCAAACCGGCTTCATTCCGCCGGCGTTTGCTCTCAGAAACCGGGCAGGCCAGCCTGATGATGGCTAAATTTATGGCTTTAGCCTTTTTCCTGGAAGCCTTAATTACCTTGTACATTCCCGCCGAGTGGATTGCCGGGCTGGTCGGGCGTCAGAATGCGGGCGCCATTATTGCGGCGGCCTTCATTGGGGTCCCGGTTTACACCAGCAACCTGACCGCCCTGCCCCTGGTGAGCGGACTGCTGACCCAAGGCATGAACCCGGCAGCAGCCCTGGCTTTCCTGATCGCCGGTCCGACCACGACGCTGCCGGCGATGGCGGCCGTGTGGGGTCTGACCACGCGCCGGGTGTTTAGCCTGTACGTCTCATTTTCTCTGGGGGGCGCCATAGCCTTAGGATATCTCTATAGTCTAGCCGGAGGATAATCAACACGTAAGAATAATCCTCCATTTAATTCTTTCGGGGCGTGACACTAACACCCCTATGCTGTTATGCTACAAGTGTGTGAGATCAGGTCGTGGAGGTGCTGGCTGATCCCCTGACAGGCCCGGCGTGTGCTATAGGAGCGTGTATTAAGAAGAGGCAACGTGATGGTCAATGGATAATATAGAACAAATCTGGGAAATGTATCGAGGCAAGCTTCAGCGCTTTATCCAAAACCGGGTTGATGACCCGGCCACTGCTGATGATATCCTTCAGGAAGTCTTGATCAAAATTTACACTCGGCTCGATACTCTCAAAGATGACCGCAGACTCCGAAGCTGGATCTATCAGATAACCCGTAATGCCATTAGCGACTATTATCGTACCCACAGAACAATGGCAGTACTCCAGGAGACGTTTTCCATTCCCGAGATGGATGCCTCCGCTAGGGCACGGCAAGAAATTGGAAGCTGTCTTCTGCCTATGATAGAGAGATTGCCGGATCATTACCGTCAAGCAGTCATGCTATCTGAGATCGAGGGACTGAAACAGCGAGAGGTGGCTATCAAACAGGGCATTTCTCTGTCTGGGGCAAAATCACGGGTACAGCGGGGGCGGAAAATGTTGAAGGAGATGTTGATGGCGGGTTGTCATTTTGAGTTTGATCATCGAGGAACGGTGATCGACTATCAAGAAAAGGGACAATATTGCAATGGTGAGTGTTGAATTCCCGCAATCTTTGCCTCCTTTTTCAACTTTTTTCATCCATATAGGTGAAGATCGTTAAATAATTGGATATAAGTCGAATTAAACGCTGAATGGAGATCACGATCTGATTGACGAAATCTTCGAAGTTCAGTTGAGTAGCCCTGCGATGAGCAAGTTAGGTGAGTGAAGTATGGTTTTGAGTGATCCTAAAAACAAGATTGCCGCGTTCATCGACCTGGACGGAACCTTATATGATGGTTACCTGTGGCAAGCGCTTTTTCGGCATCACAAACAGTTTCGTTTCAAACGTGCCGCGCTATACACCTTCAT
>JBFGLD010000891.1:0-3470 GCA_041576335.1 Anaerolineae bacterium
GAGGGCATGGAGTTCGGGGCTGCGCGCGATTTTCAGAGCTACGACCATGCCGCCGGGCAATTCGTGTTGTTCCCAATTCGTCACGACGGGCGGACGACACATCACCAAGGCTTTGACCAGACTGCTTTCGACGTCCTGGTCCAGGGTATAGTCGAGCACCTGACCTGCCTCGTTCAAGCCAATAAAAATAGTGCCGCCATCGGCATTGGCAAAGGCGACCATTGTTTCGGCCAGCCGTGCTGCCTCAGGATTTGAGATAAAGGCCACAGTTTGGCCCGGACCGCGTTTGAGTTTATCCTGTAACATTAACAAAATTGTACCACAATCGGTAACCAATAATCAACATAAAATCTAAATTGAACATAGATTGACACCCCCCATGCTACATGATATTATCATTGGAAGGCCAATTTGTCAGATTCAAGCCTCAGTTTGGCACTATTTATGGAGTAACGAGGGAGTATGACCCACCAAGAAGCCCGGAACTTGCTAAAGAAGATTATTCAAGCCAAAGATAGAGACGAATTGCAGCGGGTAATTAGCAACAATATTAGCCGGTGTGATGGTATTTTTTTTGCTGAGTTAGAGGTAATGGTTGAGCAATTTCGGGCCAAGCGCGATCTGGATAGCGCGCACAAGCTTAAAGACGTAGGGGATTTTATGGCCCGCTTGCGTTTTATGATTTAACTAAGATGCCGTCATACAGAGCAACGGTTGGGCCGATTTCGCCAGCATCTCGAATTTGGCACGATCAGCGGTGCGGTCCGGATTAACCGGAATGACGAGTTTGCCGAGCCCACAGATTGCCACGAATTGTTACAGAGGTGAAGAAGTCTGTGACAATCCGTGTTCACCTGCGGACTGATGACGTTGGCAAAAAGTCACACTGATTGTTGGCAGAAATGGTGACCAAAATTATTCAGCTAAGCCTGCCGCGTCTCTTAACACGCCGGCCTTATCAACACACTCCCACGGCAATTCGATGTCGCTGCGGCCAAAGTGACCATAAGCGGCTGTCTGCTTGTAAATGGGCCGTCGCAAGTTGAGATTCTTGATGATGGCGGCCGGGCGTAGGTCAAAGTGCTCTTTTATAAGCTTAATGATTCTTTCATCGCTAATTTTTCCGGTGCCGAAGGTTTCTACGTTCAACGAGAGCGGGTGTGCCACGCCAATAGCATAGCTAACCTGTAATTCCACCCGGTCGGCCAGACCGGCAGCCACCACGTTTTTGGCGATATAGCGGGTCATGTAAGCCGCCGAACGGTCAACCTTGGTCGGGTCTTTTCCGGAAAAAGCACCGCCGCCATGCCGTGCCACGCCGCCATAGGTGTCGACGATGATTTTGCGCCCGGTCAGGCCGGCGTCACCCATAGGGCCGCCAATAACAAAACGTCCGGTGGGGTTGACGTAAACTTTGGTGTTATCGTCGATCATATCGTGAGGCACGATCGGTGTGATGACTTCACCAATGATGTCGGCCCGAATCCGGTCCTGATGAACTTCAGGCCCGTGTTGGGTAGAGATTACAACGGTATCAATCCGTTTCGGTTTGCCATAGGAATATTCTACGGTCACCTGGCTTTTACCGTCGGGTCGAAGATATTCGACCGTCCCGTTTTTTCGAACCTGGGCCAGTTGGTGAGCCAGCCGGTGTGCCAAAGAGATGCTTAGGGGCATCAACTCTTCGGTTTCGTTACAGGCAAAGCCGATCATCATCCCCTGGTCACCGGCACCCGTATTTAGATCATCTTCCACCACGCCTTCTCTTGCCTCCAGAGCCTTATCGACCCCCATAGCAATATCGGGGGATTGCTCTTTAATGCTGACAACCACCCCACAGGTTTCATAATCAAAGCCGTATTTGGCGCGCGTGTAGCCGATATCCCGAATGGTATCCCGGGCAATTTTGTCAATGTCAACATAAGTTTTGGTCGTAATTTCACCCATCACGCAGACGAGTCCGGTGGTAACGGCCGCTTCACAAGCAACCCGCCCGTTCGGGTCGTCCTTGAAAATGGCATCTAACACGGCATCGCTAATTTGATCGCACATTTTATCGGGATGCCCTTCGGTAACCGACTCGCTGGTAAAAAACAGTTGGGGGGCGGTCATAAACGTTGTACTCATGGATGTGTTCTCCTTAGTGTTTTGATTCTTTAATCATTATCAATGATTTATTGGTCCCTCTCCTAAAGATTACATTCCGAAACCAGCGCGATAAAGAAAATGCCAAGGTAGATGGCAGTAAATACATTGTCTTTTACTGTCCTACGAGCCTTCACGCCAACTGCTCAAATAACGTTCTTGCTCAGGCGTAAGCGTATCAATCATAATCCCCATTGACTTAAGCTTTAGGCTTGCAATCTCACGGTCAATCTCTTCAGGGATGCCGTAGACCTTGTTTTCCAGGTGTTTACCGTTTTCGTAGACGTAGATTGCGGCCAGGGCTTGGTTGGCGAAGCTCATATCCATCACTGCCGCCGGGTGCCCTTCGGCTGCCGCCAGGTTGACCAGGCGGCCTTCGCCGATAAGGCGAATATTGCGGCCGTCGGCCAGCTCGAATTCTTCCACAAACGCACGCGGCGTGCGTTTGGCCACGGCCATTTCTTCAAGCGCAGGAATATTGATTTCCACGTTAAAGTGGCCGGAGTTCGAAACGCAGCAGCCATCTTTCATGACTTCAAAGTGCTGCTTGTCGACTACATTCTTATCGCCGGTAGCCGAGCAGATAAAGTCGGCTTGCGGTGCAGCTTCGATCATTGGCATGACTCGAAAGCCATCCATTACCGCTTCGAGCGCTTTGATCGGATCGACCTCAGTCACGATAATATTGGCGCCTAAACCGCGAGCCCGCATAGCAATACCCCGGCTACACCAACCATACCCTGCTTCCGGAGGCGCTGGAGACCTGGCCGGTGGCGCTCTTCGAGCGTCTGCTGCCACGCCACCTGCAGATCATCTACGACATCAACCAGCGCCACCTCGAGGAGGTGCGCCACCATTTCCCCGGTGATGTCGAGCGGCTCAAGCGCATGTCGCTGATCGACGAACAGGGCGAGCGCCGGGTACGCATGGCCAGCCTGGCATGCGTAGGCAGCCACCGGGTCAATGGCGTCTCGGCGTTGCATACCGACCTGTTGCGCCGGCACACCTTCGCCGATGCCCATGCGCTATGGCCCGAACGCATCATCAACGTCACCAACGGCATCACCCCGCGACGCTGGTTGCACCAGGCCAATCCGGCACTGTCGGCACTCGTCGACGAGGCGCTGGGTGCCGACTGGGTCACCGACCTCGGACGCCTCGCCGACCTCGCACCACTGGCCGAGGATGGCGCGTTCCGCGCCCGCTTCCGCGCCGCGAAGCAGGGCAACAAGACCCGCCTGTCGCGTCTCGTCGCGGAGCATACCGGGGTGCACCTACCCGACGACGCGCTCTTCGACGTGCAGGTCAAGCGCATCCACGAGTAC
>JBFGLD010000892.1:0-3460 GCA_041576335.1 Anaerolineae bacterium
ATGGTCAGCCCCTGGTCCACCAACCCCAACACCACGCTTGATCGTCCCTGGGTCTTCCGCACGCCCTTCCTGGACCCCTTCCAAGGACCGGTCTTGGCCAACTTTGCCACCGAGGAGTTTGGCTACACTAAAGCAGCGGTGCTCTACGACGTGGCCAGTGACTATCCCAAGGGTCTAGCCGAGTTCTTCCAGAAAGCCTGGGAAGAGATCCACGGTGAAGGGTCGGTGGTCGCCTTTGAAAGCTTCACCACCAAAGACACCGACTTCAGTGCCCAGTTGACCAAAATCAAAGAGTCCGGAGCTGAGTTTATCTTCACCCCTCAATATTACAACGAGGTGGCCTTGATCGTTCAGCAAGCACACGAATTGGGCTGGGATGCCCCAATTCTTGGCAGCGACAGTTGGGGATCAGCCGAACTCATAAACCTGTGTGGTGAAGAGTGTTACGGTCTCTACTTCAGCACCCACTACGCCGCCGCCGGCGCTACCGGGGCTACCAAGGAGTTCATCGACCGTTACAATGCCCAGTACGGTTATGTACCCGACGATGTCGGTGCTCTGACCTGGGATACGATGCTTATCGTCCAGAAAGCCATTCAGGATTGTGGTTCGATCACCGGCGACATCGCCACAGATCGAGCCTGTGTTCGCGATGCCCTGGCCGGCATCACGAAATTCGATGGCATCACCGGCCAGATGAGCTTCGACGAGCAGGGCGATCCCAGCAAGTGTGCGGTCATTGTTCGAATCAGCGATACCGGCGAGTTTGAGTTCTTTAAGTCGGCTTGTCCGGGGGAATAGGAGCTATTGCAAATCAGAAACCCAGTTTCTATGCCCATATCGAGTGGTGAGATCCAGGATTGATTGGAGGTTTGGAGAATTGGTGGGGTAAATCCAGATTTTTAGCCCTCCAATTTCCAATCCTCCAAACCTTTTACAGCCTACACCAGAATAGGAGCAAACCGAATGACATTCTTCCTCCAAAACCTGGTCAATGCCTTGCAGTGGGGCAGTTTTTACGCCTTAATTGCCCTGGGATACTCGATGGTTTATGGCGTCCTGTTGTTGTTTAATTTTGCGCATGGCGATATCTTCATGGTTGGGGCTTACATTGGCTTTTTTGTGGCCACTGCCCTGCCGCTTGCGGCCGCCTGGTTTGGCTTCATTGCCCTGCCCGGTTGGTTACTGCTGGTATTGACCATCCTTATCGCTATGTTTTTGACTTCTTTCGTGGGGATGGCCGTTGAAAGGGTAGGCTACCGGCCTTTGCGGCAAGCGCCACGAGCCTCGGCTGCCATTACCGGCTTGATGATCGGTATCATTCTTGAAACCGGAAATCTAGCCCTGCTCGGGGCCACTCGATTAAGATTCCCTCCTTTGATCAAGACAGCCACCTTTGATGTTGGCGGCGTAATCATAACCAACAAGAAGATTATGATTGTTTTTGTGTCTTTGCTGCTTATGTTTGTCCTGCACCAATTTGTGAGTCGAACGAAGTGGGGCATGGCTATGCGGGCTATGGCCTATGATTTTTCCGTTGTACCCTTGATGGGCGTGCCGCTAAACACCATTGCCGCCCTTACCTTTGGCCTTGGTTCGGCCCTGGCAGCCGCAGCCGGGATTCTGTTTGGCGTTGCCTTTCCTGTCTTGGACCCGTATATGGGCATACTCATCGGCTGGAAGGCATTCGTGGCCGCTATCCTAGGCGGACGGGGCTCAATTCTAGGGGCTGCCCTGGCCGGTTTCTTGCTGGGGTTCATCGAAATCTTTGTGGCCACGATTTTCCCTTCAACCATGCGTGATTTTATTGCCTTTTCTATCATCTTGGTACTCCTGACCATCAGGCCTCACGGTTTCTTTGGCGAGGCTCATACCGCCCGTCTAAGACTATAACGAGGAATCACAAATGGAAGCAATAGATAGTGACTTGCCAGCCAATAAGAAAAGCCCAGGTGTGCTGCTGAACAAACTCAAAACGCCATTCTCTCATATTCCCTTGCTGGGTTGGCTTTTTGGAACCCTGATGGCCGTAGTGATTGAACGCTATTTGGGGGCTCCTTTGGCTGAAGCTTTGGGGATATCTGGCATACCAAGCCTTTTTGGCTTCCTAATCATCTTGAAGGAACCTGTCCTCATCCCCAGCACAATTCTCTACCTACTGCTGGTATATGTTTTACCGATTAGTATTGTCGCCTGGTTGAGTGCCCCGCTGGCGAATAGGCTGGCCGCCAAACTGCTCGACTTACGCTTGTGGCTTTCCGTAATTATCCATATTGGCTTACTCTACGCCGTTGTGCATATGTGGGCCGGCGTTAGTGACTATCGAACCCTCATTCTCAGGCTGACCTTAATTGGCATAATGATTACCCTAAGCCTGAACGTAATAAACGGCTATATGGGGGAATTTTCTTGTTCGCACCCTGGCTTCATAGCTTTGGGGGCATACGGGGCCTCAGTCTTTACCCTGGTTATGTTCGTTGAGGACAGAGTTTTTGGGCCGCCGCTCCTCCCGCCTATTTTGGGGCCGTTTATGTTCCCCATTGCCTTGATTGCGGGGGGAATAGTAGCCGCTCTGGGGGCTATTGTGGTGGCCATCCCTTCCTTTAGAACCAGGGGCGACTATCTGGCTATCATCTCCCTGGCGTTTATGTTTATTGTCAAAAGCCTCATCGAGAATTTGGAATTTCTTGGGGGGCCACGTGGTTTGGGCGACCAGCCAAACTGGGCTAACTTACCTATGGTGTTTGCATCGACGGCTGTTTGCGTCTGGATCATCAACAATTTTGTAAACTCTACCCTGGGCAAGGCTCTGAACGCCGTGCGTGACAACGAAACGGCGGCCAATGCAATGACGGTCAATACTCGACGGACTAAAATGACGGCTTTCTTATTTGGCGCCTTTTGGGCCGGCGTGGCCGGCGGACTTTTTGCCCATGTCTTGAGGTACGTTAATCCAGGCTCTTTTGGCCTGCAAAAGCTGGCCGAAGTGCTGGCGATGCTCTACTTTGGCGGGCTAAATTCTGTCATTGGATCAATTGTTGGGGCCATAAGCTTCAACCTGCTCAGTGAAGCCCTGCGACCCTTAGAAATCTTCAAATGGATCATCATTCCATTTTTGGTCATCCTGGTGATGATTTTCCGCCCCACAGGGCTGATGTCATTTAAGGAATTCAATGTCAAAGAGCTGGTCAAACCAAAGCAGAAACCAGAGGAGGAGAGGGAACATGCCGTTGCTTCACGTTAAAAACATGACCCACTACTTCGGCGGTTTGCGGGCCGTCCACAACTATAATCTTGAAATTGAGCCAGGCCAGGTTAGAGGGTTGATTGGTCCCAACGGAGCGGGAAAATCGACCATCTTCAACCTCATTACCGGCATCTATACCCCCCTCGAAGGGGAAATCCTTCTGGCTGGCAACACCATTGTGGGCTTTCAACCCTACCAAATTGCAGCTATGGG
>JBFGLD010000893.1:0-3460 GCA_041576335.1 Anaerolineae bacterium
AACAGCTATGCAACAATTGGTGTTAACGACCGCCTCGCTAACGCCTCCCTTCTCGGCCATCGGGGTCAAAGGCGCCGCCCCGGGCACTGCCCTCCAAACGCCGGCAGCCGGCCAAAGCTCAGCCTATTTGCGTTTAGGGGCACCCGCCGACTCGCGCAATCTGGCTGCCGCCATAGACCGGGTCATCATTTCATCCACGTTGATCAAAGCGCGCCTGGACGAAGAGCCTTTCGTTGATTAGACTTATGGGTGAAAGAACTTTCGGTTTATTCGGTCGTTGACGAGATTTTTGATTATTTAAGCCAGCGTATTGACATTATTTAGTTCCTCAAACGCTTGTCTTGGGCGAGCCTTGAAGGACTCTTCGCCTCAGCAGCCGGTAGTCAGATATTTCATTGTTGCGCGGCAGCTTGATCATTTTGCTGAACCAATCCGTTGCATAGCCGGCGATAAAGCCGGCCCCAATGCTGCTGGCCAGCATGCCGCCAATCATCCCGGGCGCAATGCCGGGTCGATCGGCGATCGAGTAGGCAATGAAGCCGGCCAATATGGGTACCACCGGCGTCGAATTTACGTCAAAGGCCAAATCGTGCCAGAATGGCATCGACGCCGGAACCATAACTCTCCCCAAAAAGATTGAGATGATTGAGCAAATGGTAGAGGTTATATAGATCTTTCCGCTCTGCATAACCACCGTCTAAGGCCCAAGCCTGGTTATAGGCGGCATAAAACGCAGCGGGAAATCCTCCAAACAGCTCAGTAAAGGCCAGTTCAGCTTCACGATGACCGTAGTAGACCGCCGGATCAATCAAAGCCGGTTCGCCGGTATCAGTGGCAAGCCAATTGCCGCCCCACAAGTCGCCGTGTAAAAGAGAGGCCGCCGGCTGGGTGGGAAGCCAATCGCCGAGCCGGGCCAATAATTTTTCCAGCAGGGCAGCACGAACTGAAGATAAATACCCTCTCTGCTCAGCCAGTTTCATCTGAAAGCCTAAACGCCGGTCGCGGAAGAAAGTCACCCAGTTGTCAGCTGCTTGGTTAGGCTGCGGATTCGCACCGATGAAATTATCATGATCCAGGCCGTAACTGCTTGCCGTCAGTCGGTGCAGCCTGGCCAGCCCCTGTCCCAAGGCCGCGGCCACCGAAGGCGTGCTCGTACCGCGTCCCAACCACTCCAGGGCGATGAACGCCGGGCGTTCCGCGGCAGCTTCCCTTTGCAGCAACACGGCCGGGACTCGGACTGCCTCCGCAGACTGCAGCAGTTCCAATCCGCGTCGCTCGGCGGTAAACAAACCGGCCGCCGCGCCGGACTGCCACTTTACGAGGATTTGCCGGCCATCCGACAGACGAACTCTGGCGGCCCGGCTGATATCTCCACCGCTTACAGAGGCTGCTTCGATGATCTTATGACCCAGAGCTGTCGCGATGGTGTTTTCCAAGGAGGTTGGCACTATTTTCATCAGAGCTCCTCAGCGGGGAGGCTCTCTCGGAACCGATTAAATCCCCTGTTCCTGCCGGATATGTGCCAGCAAGCCCCGGCAGCCGTCCTCAACCAAGCGATAGACGTGCTCGAAATTACCGGTGTAGTAGGGATCGGGCACGTCGAGGGTTGGCGAGTGGTCAGCAAATTGAAGTAGGAGCCCTGTTTGTCCCTTTGGCGAATGTCCTCTCATGACATACTTTAAATCAGAGAGGTTGCTGCGATCCATGGCGATGAGATAATCGGCCCGGTTCAGATCAGCCGTGGCTATTTGGCGAGCACGACTCTTACTCTGAAGGCCGTGCGCCGCCAGTACCTGTCTGGTACCTTGATGGGCCGGCTCGCCGATGTGATAGCTGGAAGTTCCAACCGAGTCAATGTGGAACTGGTCGCTGAGCCCTTCTTTAGCAACCAAAGCGTCGAATATGGCTTCAGCCATTGGGGAACGGCAAATGTTTCCTAAACAGACAAATAACACGGTAATCAATTGATTGCTCCTTATAGCACGAGAACTTGTCTAATGATCCCCCACAAACCCGGTGATCGCCTCGGTAATGGCCTGCGTTCCACTTTCCGCCGAGCCGTCCGGCTTGAGTACAATCGCCCCTTGGATAAAGGCTTGCTCTACAGCTTTCTCCAGCCTGCCGGCCGCTTGCGGCAGGTCCAGGTAGTTGAGCATCAGGCCAACTGCCAGAATCGCGGCCAGGGGATTGGCCACCCCTCTCCCGACCAGGGCTGGGGCTGAGCCGTGAATTGGCTCGAAATAGGCATAATTATCACCCATGTTTGCCCCCGCACAAACGCCAATACCGCCCACGGTAGCGCCTCCCAAATCACTCAGGATGTCACCGAATAAGTTTTCAGTGACAATCACGTCAAAGCGATCCGGCTCCAAGACCAGCGCCTGGGCCGCAGCATCCACATAGAGATAGTCAGCTTCGATGTCAGGATACTGTTCGGCGATTTCCTTAAAGATCCGGCGAAAAAAGGCAAACGAGCGCAGCACGTTACTTTTATCGACGCATGCCACCCGTTTTTTGCCATTGCGGCGCCGGGCCTCTTCGAAGGCGAAGCGTACGATCCGCTCGGTGCCAAGCCGCGTAATCATCAGGGTATCGGTCGCAGCCTGGCCGGTATTGGCCACGACCCCATTTCCCCGGCTGGCATATAGCCCCTCGGTATTTTCTCGCACCATCACCCAGTCAATTTCACCAGCCTGACGATGGGCCAGAGCCGTCGGCACATTGGGATATAGTTTAACGGGTCGTAAATTAACATACAAATCCAGGCCGTTGCGCAAACGTCCCCCCAGCACGCCTGCCTCTGTACCATCCGGCAGGCGAACATTGGGTAAACCGGTCGGCCCTTTAAAGATCGCATCAGCCTGCTTACAGCCCTGCAGCGTGTCCGGTGGCAGAGCGTCACCATATTTTTGGTAGGCCGCGGCCCCGGCTTCGTACCGGGTCACGTTGATGGTGTAGCTTTCCAGGCTTGCAATCCGTTTTAAAACTGATAGGGCTGCTGTGACAACTTCCGGGCCTATACCATCACCGGGAATTACCGCGATAGAATAAGTTGACTTGGCTGGGCTCATCGTTTTCCTCGGGCAGAGTGACTTCAAACACCAGACCGTGAAACGCGATTTACTCAAACGGTGAAGCGCCACGTTTCAGGCCCGGTTCATTTTACCCCTAATCGGTCCGCTTGTCATCTTGGCTGGGTGACCTCAGCGAGAACGGGGCGAAGAATTGCTACTGGGGCATCGTAGTGCTATACTAGTTGTCTTATGAAAAACTGGACGAAAAAAAAACGTTTTATTGTTTTCACGGCGCTGGCTTTTATTGTAGTGCCGGCCCTTGGTGGTCTGGTTTTTTATCTATTTCTTCAGGCAGATGATATTTCCCCGCCAATTTTTGCCTTTGCTTCTGATCGCAGCGGCGCAGGTGAGATCTATATCCTCGAAAAAAACGGTCGCATCACCAA
>JBFGLD010000894.1:0-3459 GCA_041576335.1 Anaerolineae bacterium
CGGCCTCTCTAAAATCGCGGTTGTAGTTGTCTATCTCGGGTGCGGGGGTGGCAAAATCATGGACGTTTGGGATCACAATAGAGTCGATGCCGCGTCGGGCTTTTAACCTTTTTTGGGCAATCGAGTTAATGGCCACGTGTTGAATGGTAGGCAGCTTGGCCGGAAAGGCTGTGTCGAGCAGGTCGAGCACGGCATTGCTCTGATATCGCTGTCGTTCCCAAAAAAAGTCGTGGTGATGGGCGATGGTGTTGAGGCCGAGTTCGGCAATGAGGCCGGTCAGGGAAATGCCCAGCGGCAGGTTCATGGGGATGGTGAGGGCATTTTCGACGACAATGACATCGAGATGATTGGATCGGATAAATTTTCGAAGCGGGCCACGAATCTCATCGGCCGTTTCGTAAATCTCGTCGACCAGCGTCGTAGTATCCGTGTGTTGGCGTCCTTCCCCAAAGGCACGTTGGGCGCAATTGATAATCGATTGATGTTCGAAGTGTAATTGAGGGATGAGGGCACCTCCGGCAGCGTAGCCCCCCAGTTCACCGGCACAGTAGTACATCTCGTGCCCTATTCGTTTTAGGACCGTAGCCCATTTTTCTACCTCTAACGACACGCCGTCCGTGCCGTTCAACCGTGTTGAAATAAATCCTATTCGCATAGTCATCCTCCATATGACCCAATGACAATGAGTTGTTAACCAGGTTAAGTCAAATATACGTCAAAACCGAGTCTATGACAACTCTCCGCAGTTATCGTCAACAAAACTGTTGACATTTTTTGACACCCAAAACGTTTTGGTTTATACTTGGGCCGTTTCCAAAACGTTTTGGATCAGATCAAGGGGGATCGGGTTCGAATGAGTGTTACGCTTAAAGATTTGGCCGATTATGTCGGGAAATCAGTCACGACGGTGTCACGGGCGTTGGCCGGTTATGGTGATGTCAGCCCGGCCACACGGGAACAGGTCAGGCAGGCCGCGCAGGAATTAGGCTACGAACCCAATATCATAGCGCGCCAACTCCAGAAAAAGCGCACAGACACGATCGCCTTAATTCTCCCCCCTGTTTATCCTCGCATATCCGATCCTTTTTTTAGCGAGTTATTATCTGGTCTCGTAGAACAATTTACCCGGCACGGGCTGGATCTGCTCGTTTCAGTTACATCTTCTTCCGATAACCAAACCGATACCTACCTGAAATTCATGCGCAGCCGGCGGGCCGATGGCTTTATTATCGTTCGAACGCAGCGCCAAGACCCGCGAATTGATTTGCTTAGGCAGCATAACTATCCATTTGTAGCCTTTGGCCGGATTGAAGGCGACAACGATTTTCCCCTGATCGATGATGATGACGAGTTGGGTGTTAAGCTCGTGGTCGATCATTTGGTTGAACTGGGACATACTCGACTGGCCTTTATCGCGGAACCATTGGAGTTTACAAAGCCCTATCATCGAGCCCAAGGCTTTATGAAGAGCCTGAAGTCTCACGGCTTGCCGGTTGACAACGCTCTTATCCTCGAAGGAGGATACCGGCAGCACTTCGGACAGGCGGCAGCCCACCAACTGCTTGAAAAGTCTAATCCGCCGACGGCGATTGTGGCTTGCAATGATTTACTGTGCCTTGGAGCTGTGAAGGCGGCCCAAGAGCGAGGTTTGATCGTGGGACGGGACGTGAGCATCACCGGTTTCGACGACATTTCGTTTGCAGAATACGCGACCTCCCCTTTAACCACTGTTCACCAACCGGCGTATCGAATTGGGAAGATGCTTTGCCGGATGCTGGTCAAGATCATCAATCAGGAGCAGCTGACTGAAAAACAAATTATTTTGCAGCCGAAGCTTGTCGTCAGGCAATCGAGCGGTCCTGTGAGCAAGTGAGGGCAACCTTTGCCCCGAAAGGAGGTGGAACTCTGTAAATGATTGACTGATCATAGCGGTTCAGTAACTTCTTTTATTTATAATACAGTATTTACAAAAGGAGGAAGCAAATGTCTCGACTGTTGAAAATTCTTTCGTTTATGCTCATTGCTACGTTGATCTTGGTCGCGTGTGGCGGCGCTACGCAGCCACCGGCGGAAGCACCGGCTCCTGCTCCTGCGGAAGAGGAAGCTGCCCCGGCAGAAGAAGCTCCGGCTGAAGAAGCAGCGGCTGAAGAAGAAGCTATGGAAGAGGAAAGCTCGGCGGCGATGACCGAGGGTGAGGTCACGTTTTTCTCGACCCAGTTTGCGCCGGTCGAAGAGCAGGAGAAGTTCCGAGCCATCTTGAAAAAAGGCGGATTTGATGTAACCGCTTCTGAAGAAGGCCCTTTGCTCGACGTGGTCATTGCCGGGCAGCAAGCCGGCAAAGGCGACATCGACGTGGTTGGGGCGCTGCACGGCACGTTTCCGCCGCTGGCCCGGCAGGATGCCGTGATGAATATGATCGACGTGGCCGAGGACCTGCTGGACACCCGCGATTTGACCCAGGCCTACCTGGAAACGGGACTGCTGGGCACGGGCGATTATCTGTACTACGTACCCTGGATGCAGGCGACCTACATCATGGCCGCCCACCAAGACGCCCTGCAGTACCTGCCGGACGGGGCCGACCTCAACGCCCTGACCTGGGAAGAGTTTGGCCAGTGGTGCCAGAACATCTTTGAGGAGACAGGCCAAGCCCAGTGCGGGCTGCCCCACGCCGGGCTGTTCCACCGCTTCCTGGAAGGTTACCTGTTCCCCTCATTCACCGGCGGCATGGTCACCCAGTTCAAGAGCCCGGAAGCGGTAACGATGATGGAATGGGCCCGTGATTCGCTGTGGCCCTACGTCAATTCCCAATCGATCAACTACGAGTTTATGCAGGAGCCGCTGCTGGCCGGAGAAGTGATCGTAGCTTTTGACCACACCGCCCGGCTGCTGGAGGCGTTTAACCAGGAACCCGACAACTTTGTGGCCTTTCCGGCCCCGGCCGGCCCGGCCGGTCGCGGCTTTATGCCGGTGATTGTGGGCCTGGGCATCCCCAACACCGCCCCCGACCCCGAAGCCGGGGCGGCTTTGATCGACTATCTGACCACGCCGGAGGTGCAGGGCGAGGTGCTGAACGAGTTGGGCTTCTTCCCGGTGGTCGATGGGGTCGACACCTCTGACCTGCCGGAAGGCGTCGCTATCGAGCTGGAAGCGGTGGCTGCCCAGTCCAACTCACCCGACGCCATGCCGGCGCTGCTGCCGGTGGGCCTGGGTGAGCGGGGTGGTGAGATCAACCAGATCTTCCGCAACGCCTTCGACCGGATCGTGCTGAACGGCGAAGAAATCGAAACGGTGCTTGAAGAGGAGGGTGCCAACCTGCAGGCCCTGCTGGATGAAACCGGTGCGCCTTGCTGGGCGCCCGATCCAGCCAGCCAGGGACCGTGCCAGGTAGAATGATGATCGACTGAAACGGAATAAGGGATGAGTGATGCGTGACAAACAAATTGCACGCGTCACTCA
>JBFGLD010000895.1:0-3459 GCA_041576335.1 Anaerolineae bacterium
CCCCATTTTCATCCCCCGTTATCGTCCCGATAGGGACTGTCGCACTTCCCTGTAAAAAAGTCACATCTGAAATGCGCTGGACACGATTGAGACAAATTAACCCTGGAAACAACTATGACGTAATTGCAGAAAAAAACCTCCGCGGTAGGCGGAGGTTCTTAGGCCAAGACTGCTTACTTACGCCTCACATTAACGATTCACGAACCATTAAATTCGTTTGTCTTATCTTCAGGGCAAGGTCGGCGGCAAAACTGCGCATCACCATATACCCCATCCTATACTCGCTTTCAAGTAACTCCAAAAAATCATCTCGACCGATCACCAGGACCTTACACGTATCGGTGCCGCATTTTGCCGAAGCGGAGCGTACCCCCGGGTCGACGAGCGTCACCTCGCCAAATGACTGCCCCCAGCGCAGCACAGCAATAGTGCTGGGCTGATGCTCATCCTTTCTATAATCGCCGATCGTATCAGGATCAACCTGAATCTCTACTTCTCCGTCCAATATGATGTAGAATTCAGTGCTGGGTGAGTTCTCCTCAAAAATCACCTCATCCTTCTTAAAGGTCTTTTGAATACAAATATTGTCGATTAATTTTAATTGGTTTTCATTCAAATCTTGAAATATATCGACTTGCTCAAGGATGTGTACGTTCGTCATCGGTCAATCCCCCCGGGATAATCCCTCTATACCTGAAGATGTCGTCCGCCTATGCTTGCCCATCGTAACATAGGCACCCTAACCGGTCAATGGGACTTATTGGTTAAGATAAACTTTAGAAATTCTAATCCTGACTCGGATTTTTGGCAAAAAAGCTGCTGTCTGAGGTAAGGGTTTTGAAGCGTCCTCGAAGTGGTTTAGCAAAAATTTCTACTTGCATGTATAATATCGAAACTTGCTTGCGAACACCCCTGCAACGTGATGACGCTTGTGTTTAGTACCGTGCTCTTGCCCATCACGTCGCAAATAGCAGGTTGCCTGGGGCAAGTCTTTACCTACTACTGGCGACTTGCAGCTTGAGATCGGTCCCCTTGTGGCGCCAATTTTCAGTAAAATTATGGTCAAATCTGGGGTATGTTCGTTAACGAGAAATCACAATTGCGTCTAAAACAGAAAGTAGACAATCCCTTGGCCAGAGTATACGTCTCGCTTGACATCGAAACAACCGGCCTCAGCGCTGAACGGGATGCCGTCATCGAAATCGGTGCTGTTCGCTTTAAAGGCAGTCAGGTCTATGATTCCTTCAACAGCTTTGTCAACCCGAACCGGCCTATTCCCTACAAAATTCAGCAGTTGACCGGTATTAGCCCGGCTGATCTGGATGATGCCCCGTCGATTGAAGCTGTGCTGCCGGCGCTCAGTCGTTTCGTCGGCGAAAACCCGATTGTGGGGCACAACATCGGTTTTGACCTAAGTTTTTTTCAGAAATTTGGGCTGTTCCAACGAAACCCAAGTCTGGATACGTTCGAATTGGCCAGCATCCTGCTACCATTTGCCAGCCGCTACAGCCTGACCTCCCTCTTAAACTACCTGGGTGTAGAACTGCCGCCTGAGGATCAGGCCCATCGAGCCCTGGACGATGCACAGGCCACGCGGTTGTTATTCGAGTCGCTGCTGGACCAGGCTCGTCGGTTAGATGGTCGAATTATTGAAGAAGTAGCCCGTATCTCCCGCAAAAGCGATTGGCCCTTATCACTCGTATTTCGAGATTTGAGCCGGGAGCGTCGCTATCACCCCCCGCCGGGCACCCTGGGCCAACAGCTGGCGGCCAAAGGGTTGATAGATGAGGCAGCAACGGACGGTGGTTTTGCGCTTATGCATGCTGAAATAACCAATGGTAGAGGAGAACCGCCCCTAAAACCCGTGCCGACACCAACCCCACTGCCGGTTGAGGAACTGTGCCGAATGTTAGAGCGTAACGGTTTGTTTGCCCAGCACTTTGACGGCTTTGAGTATCGCCCCCAGCAGGTTGATATGCTGGCGAATGCTGTTGCTGCCTTCAACGACGGGCATCATCTCATTGTCGAAGCCGGCACGGGGACCGGAAAGTCGATGGCCTATTTAATTCCGGCCATCTATTGGGCTGTTCAAAATGGATACCGCGTGGTTATTTCAACCAATACGATCAACTTACAGGATCAGCTGCTGGGTAAAGATATTCCAACCCTACAAAAGATCCTGCCGGTCCGCTTCAAGGCGGTGTCGCTGAAGGGGCGCAGCAATTATGTCTGCCCACGCCGGGTGCAAATGTTCCGGGCCAAGGAGAATCTGAGTCCAAAAGAGTCGCGCCTCTTAGCTAAATTGCTGGTTTGGATGCCAAGCACGACCAGTGGGGATCGGGAAGAGTTGTTTATGCCGGATTATGCCGAGCAGGCGCTGTGGAGCCAGGTGGCGTCTGATCCAACGTTTTGTTCGCCCCGACTCTGTACTGCCGCCAGCTGCTTTTATGCTCGGGCTCGCCAGGCGGCGGAGACGGCGCACGTGGTCATTGTCAATCATGCCTTGCTGCTATCGGATATGGCTGTGGAAAGCCGGATTATCCCTGATTATAAATATTTGATAATTGATGAGAGCCACCATCTGGAAGATAGCATTACCAATCAGTTGAGCTTTACCACGGATCAGAAAGCTATCGAGCAGCTGCTGCGAGAGATTAGCCAACCTCGTCGAGGTAGCCGGCAATACACCGGCTTGATTCACGAAGTTGAGCGCCGCTGCCTATCGGTCGTACCTAACACGGTTAAGGGTGATGTAACCGACATTGTCAATCAGGGTCACCAAACGGTGGATAAGGCGCGCAAAGCGACTCGCCAGATGTTTAATGCCCTGGGCGCCTTTATCAGCGAATATTGGCGCGGAAGTATTTACAATATTAAAATTCGCCTGACAGATAATGCCCGCGCCCAGCCGGCTTGGTCGAACGTCGAGTTAAACTGGGACCTTACCAAGGCCGGCTTGGCTGAGGTATCCAAGGCCATAGGGATTCTTTATACCATGCTGACCGAATTGGAGAGCTATGATGTCCCCAATTGGGAAGACCTCCTCGCCAGCCTAGCCTTCCTACGCGGCCAATTGGATGAGATGAGAACCAACCTAGACGTCATTCTCTCCGAGCCAAGCCAGAATCGAATTTTATGGGTTGAGCAAAATCCGCAATCCAAGGTTATTTCACTGCATAATGCACCGCTGCACGTTGGCAGTTTGGTCCGCCAACACCTACTCAAGCCCAAAGAGTCGGTAATTTTTACGTCGGCGACACTGCGGACCAACAATTCTTTTGAGTATTTTCAGGAGCGATTAAGTGTGTGGGATGCCGGTCAGGCTTCGGTCGGCTCACCGTTCGATTATGCAAGTAGTACACTGGTCTACTTACCCACCGACATTCCCGAACCCAATGCTCCGGGTCATCAAAAAGCCGTGGAAACCGGCCTCATAGAGTTGGTCAAGCGAATTAAAGG
>JBFGLD010000896.1:0-3453 GCA_041576335.1 Anaerolineae bacterium
ATCACGTTATCGAATTCAGCAGCAGCGTCAAATGGGACGGCCAGCGGGTAATTGAGACTCAGGTTATTAAATAAAGTGGCTTTGTAGTTCCACGTATCATTTAGGAAATCGTCGGCCAGAAAATCGTCGGCAAAACGTACACTGTAGCCGGCAAAGTCATCGCTCATTTCAGCGAAACGGTGTACCTGCCCGCGAGCAATCAGACACAGGGTATGAGCTGGGGTAATGATCTGTTGACCATCAATGATATGCTTGCCCTGACCTGACGTAGCCCAAACGATGGTTTGATAGTCATGTCGATGAGGGATTTCATCGTGTAGAGGTGGTGCAGTCCTTAATGAAACTTGAGCAACTATAATACGCGATGCTTTTTTATTTGGATGTAAGTCTATATAGGGTATCCGATGCTTTGCACTCATAGAAATTTTCTGAGCCATCGAAAAGATCACTATATATAAAGTTCAAATTGTCGATAATGGACCAAACATCTGGCATGTAAACCCTATAGGCAAAAATTGCTTGCTTGTGTCCAGTATCCCAGACAATACAACGCTGTCCCACTGATGGTTGTTGCTCTGCATTGATTTTGGTTTTTTGTGCATAATGAAAGCCCCTAACGCCCGCAAATGTGCCGATTGGAAAGGCCAGCGACGCCACTCCGTTGCCTTATGATGTTTGTAGGCCCAGCCAATTCCAAAATTCGCACTGCTTTCCAATTCGGTACGATTTGCCTTGTTAGGTTGCCCTTTGGCCTACTGTTTTACATAGTCTGTGACACCAGATTAAAAAGCAATAATTAGCCTAATTGGTATTTAATACCTGCACCTGTGGATATTGCCAAACCAGCTCGTCTAAGCTCCTTCAAGACTGCTTGTGCATCAATATTATTATCCACAGTTCTGCATTGTGAGCCAATCCAATTTTCCAATTTGTCTTTCTTCCTGGGCCGCTTTCTGCCGTCAATTGACTTCAACCGAGTCACAGTAAGTTCTGCACAAGGACCGAGTATGACAGGAGATGATTTTGTTTCTTTCTTTGGTTTGGCTTGAATAGCTACTTTCTTGCATTTACGCCCTTGTATACTAGCCACCAAATAAAGTGAAAAAAATCATCAATCTTTGTGGTGGATATCCCCTTTATTAATCTCGTGCGGTCGTAGGCTGAAACGTACTTAAACGGATCCTAATTGTGTATAGGCTCCGATAAAAATTGTCACCATGATCATCTCAGCGACCAATGGGACGACCACTTTTTTGTCAAAACCATCAACCGCAATTCCCACCAACCGACCGACGATGACGACACTCATAGTCATTGCCACTGCCAGGAAAAAAGTCGTATTGCCTGTGACGAGTCCAGTGGCCAGTACGATTGAACTACCTATAAACAAGCCACCGAGAAAGCCGCGGACCGTATTGAGTCCAGCCGGCGTCTCCGGTTCGACAGCAAGAATTTCTACCATCGACTTGGGCACAAACATCGTTCTTGTACCGAGACCGGCCAAAAACAAGCAACTTAGGCCTACTAGACCTTGAAGTACAATTTCCATCACAAAAACTCCTTTAAGATTTGAGTTTTGATTTCGAAATTCACATCAGATCTCTTTCAATGCCCCGGCACCCTAACAATTTTTTTACTGACTGTCTAATATTAAACACCGCTCGCTTAAAATTCTGGTAGCCTGTTGGATCATAGAAAGCTTCTGCAACAATAAGCTCCACCGTCGTTGAACGAACATTCCGTTTCGGATTGACCCGGTAACGGACCCTGACAAGGCGCGAGCCGTATTTCTTTAACCATTTCTTAATGCCGGTGAACCAGGTCGTAACGATTTCATCACCCTTCCAGCTTTACCCTGCACTTTACTCCGCCTCACACGTCTCTGATATTAAGTGGAACGTTGTCCGTTTGACCTTACCATATCCCTACAAACTTGCCTCTAATAATTCTAAAGCAATAACTCCCAAATACACAAAATACTTGAGGTAGGCCGGTAACGTAAAGGCTTTTTATGGCTTAAAATTGGTTAACTTGTCAGTTGATTTAAGTTAATGCAAAATCAAAGGCGAATGTTATATAATCGGCGTGTTTTTTCTCCGAGGTGGTCCGACGAGCAGGTCGCTTCTAACTATCTGTAACTTACAACTCAATCGGTCCCTCCAGTATAATACGACCATCAGTATGAACTGTTATCTTAGTTCGTGGGCTCCACGTTGCCGGTGAGCTCCCGGGGCCACATCAGCGTCGGGAGTCTGCTCACGGGGGTCGGGAAGGGGCGACGGTATTCAGCCATCTCCTTGTCGGTTAGCTTTCGCATGACCATCTTTGGCAGCACCTCTTCGATGAAGAAATTCTCCTCGAGGATCATCTTTTCGCCGACACCCTTCGTTCGGATGTTGCGGAACATAGGCGCCATCGGACCCAGGGCTTCGTAGTTGGGGACGGGCACACCGGGTAGGATGTGGGTTTTTATGAACGCTACGGACCGCGGGGCCTGAACCCACGTCGACATAAGCCATGTTTTGCTCTTTTCACCTCGACGAACTTCTTGCGGTATGGAAATTCGGCTGAGATGACCGACTTGTTGATCTCGGGTTGTTGCATGGTTTTGGATACGATGAAATACCCTTACTCAAGAACGACCACAACTTTGCCACTAGCCTGATTGCTCTCCATATAACGATGTGCCTCGGGCAGGTCTTCAAGCTTGAAGGTTTTATCCAAGTTCAAGGTTTGTCGTCCCGAAGCCACATCATCTACAAAAGCCTGTAGACTGTCTTGGCTGAGGTTACTGGCTTCACCCGCATAGCTGGTTAATCTAACACCAGTTGGGATATCCTCCATCGGCGTAAAGTTAGCTAGTGTCCATTCACCCCCTAAAATGCCGGTCATACAAACAATGCCGCCACGTTTTGCCGTCTTCAAAGAATTTAGCAGAGTTTTTGTGCCAATAAGCTCCAGCACTCGATCTACCCCGTCAGGATAAAGTTCACGTACTTGCCCAACAACATCACCATCATCAATAATGACATGATCGACGCCATTCGCTTTAAGCTTGTCAGTCTTATTAGGATTGCGTGACGTTGAAAGAATCGTTAACCCCATATCTTTGGCAAGCCGTGCCGTGGTCATACCGATAGAAGAGGTACCCCCACGAATAAGCAAAGTTTGACCTGCCTGTACATCTAAACCAATAGTGAGTGACCCCATGACGGTTTGAAACATCTCTGGAATCGCGCCAAGCGTGGCCCAGTCCAACTCGGTTTCAAGGAGAAAAACAGAACTCGCAGGGACCAGCGTGTATTCCGCATAACTGCCATCAAACTGCCGACCCATCCCACCCATAGTGGCTGCTACTTTTTGGCCTGGCTCAAACGGTGTGTCAGGTGCCGATTCGACGATACCCACCGCTTCAATCCCTAACACCCTTGGAAACGTCACCCCTGGTGAGTC
>JBFGLD010000897.1:0-3451 GCA_041576335.1 Anaerolineae bacterium
CCAAGGGGATGGGAGACAGCACCGCCCTGTGGCGAGCGACTGGTTATCAACCGTCAGAAGCAAGGGTGGAAAAGCGATAAACCGTGAGCCAGACGCGGTGACCTCGTTGAGCAGGTGGCTAAGGTCAGCGAAAGCGAAGGTCTGTGCAAGCTGACCCTTGGGAAAGTGGAAATCCATACGAATTTTTTATGGGACGCTGGAGTCGACCAGTAGCCCATAATTTTCTTGAGTGGTTATCGATATCTGAACACCGACGCTGGCTTGACGTTGGCTGTGGAACGGGCGTACTCAGTTTATCAATTCTGAATAAGACAGCCCCGCAGGAAATTCTGGCCGTAGACGCCTCAGAGGCGTTCATTGCCTTTGCTCAACAAACACATCAGAACCCACGCCTTAGATTTCAAGTGGGTGACGCCCGCAAATTGCCGGCTGAGACAGGCTACTTTGATGTAGTTGTCTCCGGGTTGGCCTTGAATTTTATTCCTGTCCCGCTTGTAGCTTTGAGTGAAATGGTGCGGACTACCCGCGCCGGCGGTGTCGTAGCCATCTATGCATGGGACTATGCAGAAAAGATGGAGATGTTGCGTTATTTCTGGGATGCGGCGATGGCGATTGACCCCACAGCTAAGGAATTGGACGAAGGGGTGCGATTTCCGCTTTGTCGACCAGCAGCCCTTGAAGCCTTGTTTCAAGAGGCAGGTCTAAAAAATGTTGAGGTTTGGGCTATTGATGTTCCAACGATTTTTAGAGATTTCGATGATTACTGGTCGCCGTTTTTGGGAGGACAGGGTCCGGCCCCTGGCTATGTAATGTCTCTGAGTAATGACCAAAGAGCAGCCTTGGAGGAACGACTTCGGACGATGCTTCCGGTGCGTTCGGACGGCACTATTGCCCTAAGGGCGCGTGCCTGGTCAGTTCGGGGGAGCGTGTGAACCGCACCCTAACAATACAAATGGTGCCGACCCATCGAAGGCGGTTTCTTACACAAGGCCTGGTCATTATTGGGGTTGTCTTTGGGCGGCACATTTGCGGCGTTAGCTTGGCAAAAAACAGCCTCTCATATTCCAAAAGTCTGTTGCCATAAAGCACACATCGTGCTATATTCACTGTATGAAATATTTCTCATGGAACAATGAAAAGAACCAGCGATTGAAATTAGAACGTAATATCTCCTTTGAGGATGTTGTCTTTCATATTGAAAAGCAACACGTTTTGGATATTGTCCAGCATCCCAACCAGGAACGCTATAAGGGGCAGAAAATATTTATCATCAATATTGACGATTATGCCTATCTTGTGCCGTTTGTTGAGAGTGAGCGAGAAATATTTCTGAAATCTATCATCCCCAGTCGGAAAGCCACGAAACAGTATTTGCGAGGTCAGGCAGATGAGTGAAATCAAGTTAGACGCAGAAGAAAAGGAATTGTTGGCATCGTATGAGGCCGATGAATGGCAATCGGTTGATAATGTGGAAACTGAAAAGCAAGTTTACAGTGAATATGCGACGGCGACGTTCAAAAAAGACAAGCGGGTAAACATCCGCATCTCAAACAAAGATTTGGAAGCGTTGCAGAAGCGAGCATTAGAAGAAGGATTGCCGTATCAGACATTGATAGCCAGCGTATTACACAAGTTTGTAAATGGGCGTTTAGTAGAGCGTATTTAACCGGCACACTTTTGCGACCAGCGTTTGCGGTGCAGTTTCCGCAATAAGCGGTCGCAAAAGTGTGCCGAAGCGAGGGTTGGTTTTTTAAAAGCAAAGAGCATCGTGCCTCTCATTTAGTTGGAGGTGGTTTCACCGGCAAAGTTAGGTGTAATTGAGGTTAGCTTCGCTAGCAGCCACGGCACCATGCCTCCTTTTGGCAGTGTAGGTTTTGGGTTTATAGCTATCGGTCTGGCAAAGTTGGGTAAAAAATGACTTTGCCAAAGTAAGTGTTCTTCCCCCGGGCCAAGCTAAGTTAAGGTCAGCGGGGCAGTCGCCCACCCCGCTGCCTGTTCAAAACGGCTCGTGAGACTTTCACCTCAAGCCGCTCCTCAGCAGAATGGCTGTTGTCATCAGCACCTCGAAGCGTGCGCGATATCGTGACAGTGGCCGTGCAGCAGGCTCAAGTTCACATAACGGTTGTCGGAATGATTGCCGTTGAGGTGATGAACCTCTACAATGTCCTCTGTCGTGAAGGGCAATCCACATTCTTCGCATTTGCCGCGTTGCCATTTCAAGAGTTTGATTACCCTAAGCGGTTTAAGCGGATGTCGCTGTAACCGTTGGGCCCAGTAAAGCCAATCCCCATCAAAGGGACTTTTGGAGCCAATCACTTTGGTGTGTCGCTGGATTTTAGTGTGTTCATATTGGAATAGGTAATGTTCACCGTCGCTGAAAGGGATAAGCCCGTCCAGCCGTTTCCAGTAGCGATGATAACACCATTTTGGCCACTTTCGCGGATGGCGAAAAGCCGGCCACCGGCGCAACTTGTCGTACAGTTGGGCCGTTATCTTGTCGAAAATGGCTTTGGCACTACACGTTTTGTAGTAATTGGCCCACCCCCGGATGATGGGATTGAGTTTGCCAATCAGCCCCGCTTGAGAGCTACCCCGGTAATCGCGGATAACTTGTTTCAATTGGGCCAAATGGCGTTTGATGGCTTCTTGGCTGGGTCTAATCAAAGTCTTGAAATCGACATAACCTTGATACGTCCGAGTATTGTATCTGCCTACCCGATGTTGCCTGATGTTGAACCCCAAAAAATCAAACCCGCTTTGACCCTCGTGTTCGTTCAGGGTGTGGGCGATGTATGTTTTGCTGGGGTTGAGTTGCAGTCCGATTTGGCATAACCACCCTTCCGTTTGGGCCTTGACCTGATAGAGCCGCTCCAGGTCGTGATCTAAGATGACCACATCATCGGCAAAGCGGATCAGGGCCGGTTTGTGCCGTTTGGGATAAGCCTTTAAGATTTCCTCTTCCAGTCCGTGCAACACCACATTCATTAACAGTGGTGAAACAACTCCGCCCTGCGGTACACCCGTTTCAGGAAAGAGGGTCTGGCCTTGGTCTACTATGCCTGCTTTGAGCCAGCCTCGCACCAATTTAGCGATAGGTTGGATGGTCAGTAGCTTGTCTAACAAGGCTTGATGGTCGATTTTATCGAAGCACTTTTCGATATCGGCTTTCAGCACGTACTTGGGCTTGAGCCGGATAAAGTTAAAGACGGCCTCGATAGCATCGTGCGGACTGCGTCCCGGCCTGAACCCGTAGGAGTTCGGTTCAAAAACCGCCACCCATTCCGGCTCCAGAGCCAGCTTTAGCAAAGCCTGATAGGCTCGCTGCAACATGGTGGGTATCCCTAACGGCCTTTGACCGCCGTCAGACTTGGGCAGATAGGTCCGGCGCACCGGCTCTGCCGCCTGGTCGAGTTTTCGTAAGCGACGGGCATAGGCCAGCCGTTGTTTTGGG
>JBFGLD010000898.1:0-3448 GCA_041576335.1 Anaerolineae bacterium
CCGGGTGCCGATTTGGCTCATTACCTCCTCGTCAATGCCAGAAGGACGCTGATCGACGATGAGCAGGGTGACGTTGTATTTACGCAGCTCGCGGGCAATTGTGCCAAAGATCGTCTGCCGGGCAATCTGCGGGTCAAGAAATTTATGGGCTTCTTCGATTACGATGAGTAACTGCGGCGGTTCCTGCCCGGTTTCGCCTAAGGCCCGCTCTACCCGTTCGACATACATCTGGTGAATACGGCGGGTCAGGTAGTTTGCCACGAGGATATAGGCTTCCAGGGCGTTGCCGTAACGGCCAAATTCCAGGACAACGCTGATCCCTTTTTCGAGGTATTCGATGATTTTTTTGGCCGAGTCGCCCTTCCAACTGTCGCGTAAAAAGTCAAAACGAGTCAGGCGCTCCAGACGGCGGCTGAGGGCGTCGAGACTGGAGCGATTGATAGTTGTGCCCTCGACCAGGGCATCAATCTGACCTTTTTCGGCGTCAAGCAGTTGTTTAATCCATCCGCGGCCCCAAGCCCGCCGTAGGCTGTAGGCGGCACCAATCATCTGGTCACTTAAATCCAGCGTCGTTCGCAGCATCTCCAAATCTTCAGGTTGGATGTCGGACCAATCCAGAACCACAGTGAAGTCGCGCGGGGCGCCTCGACGGCGACTCGACTCCTCGTCGAGGCTAAAAATTGCAACCTGATTGCCAAAAAGCTGCTTCAATCCCTTCACTTTGGTACCGCGCTCGCTCTGGACTTCCCAGCCATAATCGTTGTGCATGTCAAAGATCAGGCTGACGGCGGCGCGGCGCTGGATAACGCCGGCCAGCAGCAGCCGGGTCAAAAAGCTCTTGCCGGTACCGCTCTTGCCAAAAATACCCACACTGCGCTCAACCATTCGATGTAGATCAAGATTAACCTGCACGTCCTCCATATCAAGCGGCTCACCGATGTGGAAGTGCCGCTCATCTTCCTGACCAAACACCCGGTTAACGTCCTCTTCGGTAGCTACCCGCACCTCGGAAAAATGACCCGGAATAGTTTTCACCGGTCGGGGTTCATCGGAGGCTGAATCTAAAACCAGCATCGGCGTAACGTGGATTCGACCAAAGACGCTGCTACCTAAGTATACGTCGCGCAGAAAAGGATCGCCGGCCTCGGGCGGCGTTTTTTCGATTAGAGGATTAATGCTATCCAGGATAACATCAGTAATCATGCCAAAGAACTTGAGTTGATTTCCCTGAATGATAATATATCGGCCGACGGCAATATCCTCGACCGGGGCGGCAGGGTCTAATTTTATCTCCAAGCCTTTGCTCAGTGAGCCGCTGATAACTTGCCCTAATTTATGCATTGCCGGCGAAGTTCGCGGGAAAAACTTGTCAAGTTCACTCATCGGTTCATCAACCATCTAAAAATCCCTATTTTTGAGGACTCACAAATTATTAGCTCCACTCCTGTTAGTGAAATTCTTGATATTAGCCTATAATCCTCAACCGAGCTAACCGGAGAGAACTCAATTTATTATGGAGGTATGCTCGGATGGAAAATATTGTTGGCATGTCCCTTGACAGACTTTTGGCGGACCTGATCGCTTTTATTCCCAATCTAATTGCCGCTGTAGTCATTTTTATTGTTTCGCTTTATGTTGGTCGCTTAGGGTTTCGATCGGTTCAAACTGCCATGGCGAAGCGCCAAGTTGACCCCGAGATTATACTGTTATTAGCGCGTATTACCCAATGGTCGATCTTGGTCTTTGGTACTGTGTGGGCCCTGGCCCAGGTAAATTTTAATGTGACCAGTTTTGTAGCCGGCCTGGGTATCGCCGGTTTTACGGTTGGCTTTGCCCTGAAAGATATCGCCGAAAATTTTGTGGCCGGAATTCTGCTGCTGTTTCAGCAGCCCTTCGAAATCGGCGATACGGTTGAGACGGCCGGCTATAACGGTACGGTAACCAGCATCGAGATCCGCTCGACCACCATCCGGACATCGGATGGCTTGCTGGTGATTATTCCCAACGCCTCAGTCTACGGCAATCCAATCACCAATTATTCAAAGATTGATAGACGACGTGTCGGCATTACAGTTGGTGTTGCCTATGACACCGATCTGGACAAAGCCGATGACATTATCCTAAACGAGGTTAAACAGTTGCCTGCCGTTATCGACGATCCGGCCCCATTTGTGGCTTTTAATGAGTTCGGCGATAGCTCGATCAATGCCACGATTTATTTTTGGATTGATCCCGGTGAGGCCGGTTATCTCGAGGCCCTGGATGCGGTGGTCAAAAATGTCAAAGCGGCTTTTGAAAGGGAAGGGATTGACATCCCCTTTCCAATTCGGACGGTTTACAGCCATCAGGCCGTAACCTAGCCGCCCTGAAAGATGCAAGTTAGCAGCACTATGGCTTTATTCTGCTATGGTCCCATCCGGCAGGATCGCAAATTCGAGATCGGCGCCGACCAGATTAGTGTTGTCCAAAGTGGCTCGGCTCAGATTGGCCTCACGTAAAATCGCTCCGTTCAGGTTGGCCCCGGTCAAATCAGCTTGGGTAAGGTTTGCTTCGCTCAGATTGGCCCCGCGCAGGTCGGCCTGACGTAAATTGGCCTGGAGCAGATTGCTTTCGCTCAGGTTTACCCGGTTCAGCTTAGCTTCGCTCAGGTCGGCCCCGGTCAGAATGGCCCGGCTCATATCGGCCTCTTCTAAGTTGGCCCGGGTGAGCCGAGCGCCGCTCAAATCGGCTCCGCTCAAGCTCACCTGCCGCAAGTCTGCCTGGCTCAGGTCGGCTTGACTTAGGCTGGCATACATCATTTCTGCCCGGTTCAAGTCGGTTCTGTGGAGGTTGGCCCCGCTCAGATTGGCCCGCAAAAGACGGGCCTGGGCCATATCCACCCCGGCCAGGTTGGCCTGGCTCAAGTCGGCATTGATGAGCCACAGCGGGCGTTGTCCGCTGGTGATCCGTCGGCGTAGTTCTTCTTCGGTAAATTGCATAGTTTCGCAAGACCTACGGTTTGAACCGTAACTTCAGATGTTTTGTTATGAGGCTTTCTTGGGCAGCTCGTCGTCCGGAAATATTTGGACACCTGGTACAGCAGACCGCGCCGGCGTCATGGTTTAATTCGGCGGAGGATGCCATCCAGCCGTACCAAATCAAAACTAAGCAGCCGGGCCAGCTCACGCCCGGCAGCCAGCAGAAATTGACGCTGTGTTTCAGGAGGACGAGCCACTGCTGCACGGCGCAGGTTGGAAATGATCAGTTCGTCGGCCGGTATTTGGGTCGCGTTAAGGGTCAGATGCAAGTAATCCAACGATTCAGTAAACAACCGAATTTCAGCGTCCTCACACATCATCAGCAAATCAAGGCTGATTGGGGGCTGTGGTGGTAGACCCTGGATGATCAGCCCATCCTGTTGGTAGCCGACGATTAACACGCTAACTTCGATGGGTACGAGCCGGTTTTC
>JBFGLD010000899.1:0-3447 GCA_041576335.1 Anaerolineae bacterium
TAACCGAAACCAACCTGCGATCCACGCAGCAAATGATTAACCAATTGATGCGCCTGGATTACGATACCTTTATTAACTCGGCCTTTTTGTTACAGGGTCGAGCCGACGAATTTACGACCAAACCCCCCGGCAAACGCAAAGAGATTTTGAGTGATATATTGGGGCTGGGAATTTACGAAGTCTACGCGGAGCGGGCCAAAACACGGGCGCTGGAAAAAGAGCGGGAAGGTGCCGGAATTGCTGCCAGGATCGAGCAGATTGAGCACGAGCTGGCTAAAGAAGCGGAGTATCGAGCCAAATTGACCACGGCCCGGCAAGAGTCGGCTGAGTTGAGTCAGAAATTACAGCTTGCCGACACGGAAATGGATTTGGTGCGGGAACAGCATCGGGCCGTTAATGAAAAACAGCGGCGGTTGGATGATTTGCGTAATCGTTTGGTCGTAGCCGAGGCTGACATCAACGATACGGCCGAGGCAATTACCTCAGCCGAAGCCGCGATCGAGCATTATCGCGCCATCTTGGATAGACGTGGCGAGATCGAAGCCGGATTGAAGGCGCTCGAAGAAGTCCGAGTCACGGTCAAGGATTGGGAGCACCGGCTGCAGGAGTCGGCCAAATTATCCGATCGAAAACACGAACTAGAAAAGGCCATCCAGGCGGCGCAGGCCGAACTCGAAGCCACCCTGCGCGAAGTGGGCGCCAAAATAGACATGCTGACCCCAAAAGTCGCGGCCGGCGACGGTATGCAAACTGCGTTAGCCGATGCCCAAAAAGAGTTAGCCTCGTTGCAGGCTTTGGCCGACCGGCGCGAAGCGCAGTACGCCACCCTTACCGGGCTAAAGGAAGAGACAGCTCGTTTGCAAGAGCAGAATAAGCAGCTTAAAGTGGAAATGGACGACATTAAGGCCAAGTTGATCCAGCTCAAGCAGGCCGGTTCGGTGTGCCCCATCTGTAGGCGCCCCCTCGACGATACGCACCAAGCCGCAGTGCTGGTGCAATTTCAAAAAGAGGGTACGGACAAAGGCGATACCTACCGGGCTAATCAAGCCCGGCTAGGCCAGATTTCCCATGAGCAGAAAGAGGTCCAGCAAGACGTTACTGCTGCCGACCGGCAGTTACGTGCCTTGGCCGGGCTGCAGGGTAAGGTGGCCCAGTTGACCCAATCCTTGTCGGAGTCAGAGGCTGCCGCCGCCGATTTAAGCCACGCCGAGCAAACGCGGGCCAGCCTTAAACATCAGCTGCATAACCGAGAATTTGCGATAGAGGTGATTGCCGACCTAGCCGACGTGAAGGCTGAATTGGAAAGCCTGGGCTACGACGAATCGGCTCATCACGCCGCGCGGGCTCAGGTTGACCAACTCAAGCACTTTGAAGACGCGGGGCGCGCTTTGGCTGAGGCGGAAAAGCGCATCGCTGAGGAGAATAAGCGGCTGGAAAAGGAGCAGGCGCGCTATACCCGCTTGGTAGAACAAACGGCCGCGGACCGGGAAAAAATTTCCGAACTGGAGCAAGCGACGGCGGGACTGGCGGAGCTAACCGCGCGTTTTAATCTGGCCAGTGCTGAGGTTGACCGGCTGCAACGTGAGGACCGTTTCGCGCGCGATCAAGTTGTAGCGGTTGAGCAGCAGCTTCATCATCTGGCTTACCTGGCCAAGCAGCGAGGTGAGTTGCAGGAACAGTTCCAGCAGCTCCGTGAAGTCCAGGGCATCTACCGGGAATTGCAAACCGCTTTTGGCAAAAAAGGGGTGCAGGCATTGCTCATTGAAAACGCGGTTCCCGAGATTGAGGATGAAGCCAACAAGCTGCTGAGCCGTATGACAGACGGGCGCATGCACGTTCGCTTCGAAACTCAGCGCGAGGCCAAAAGCAGCGATAATACGATTGAAACGCTCGACATCCGTATCGCCGACGAGGTGGGTACGCGCGACTATGAACTTTACTCCGGCGGTGAAGCCTTTCGGGTCAATTTTGCTATCCGGGTGGCCATGAGCAAAATTTTGGCTCGGCGAGCGGGCGCTCGCTTGCAAACTCTGGTGATCGACGAGGGTTTTGGCACTCAGGATGGGCCAGGCCGGGAGCGACTGGTTGAGGCCATCAACGCGATCCGCGAGGACTTTGTGAAGATTGTCGTCATTACGCACATCGACGAGTTAAAAGATGCGTTCCCGGCGCGGATCGATGTCTGGAAAACGAGCGATGGCAGTCACGTGGCCATACGTTAACAGGACCGCAGAGGTAGCCCTGGCCCGGGTGGGCAGGCAACAGCCTCTGCGGTCTGGGCGACTGAGTTCAGAAATTTACGTTTCTTGTTCTGGCTTATAACCGCGGTCATAGACCGTCTCTGAATAAAAAATAATGTCGAACTTAGACTATACGGCTTCGCTGGTCATAATAAAGAGTGGTTTCATTTCAAAGCTTCGATACAAGGGGCGCAGCCGCTCGGTGTTATAATGATCTTTGACTTTGACCAATTTCTTGGTGCTGGTAACCACTTCGATGGGTACGTTGTCATAACGGCCATTTTTCAAGACGACAAGGCGGCCATGAATCTTATTTAGAATGAGATCTAAGGCTAAGTTCCCATAAGCCATGGGCACAATCGAGTCAATCGCATCAGGATTTCCACAGCGGACCAAGTACCCTAATTTTTGATTGATGATATTGACCTTTCGGCCTTTATTAAATTTTGGCGATATCTCTTGCAATTCGGCCGCAATCAGGTCGCCAATCCCACCTAATTTTTTGTGTCCATACGCGTCGGTCGTGGCAGTTTGGAAAACCATCTCGCCCCCCTCAAACATCGCCCCTTCTGAGATGAGGACCACAGAATAATGACTGGGATTTCTCTCGCGGTCTTGGAGTAACAGGTCGGTTAGATGCTCTATATTGAACTTATATTCCGGAATGACGCACCGGTCGGCCGCGCCGGCCATAGTGGGCAACATAGCCGTAAAACCGGCATAGCGGCCAAACACTTCTAAAACCAACAATCTTTCGTGAGAGCCGGCCGAAGTCCGTAAATCGTGAGTTAGCTCAATCGTTCGGGTCACACAGGTGCTAAAGCCAATGCAGTAATCGGTGCCGGGCACATCGTTATCCATCGTTTTAGGAATCGCTACGACTCTGATCCCTTCTTGGAATAGGCGGACCCCGTAGCTGAGGGTATCATCACCGCCGATGGGAATAAGATAGTCTACACCCAAATAATCGAGATTTTTTAGGACCTCAGACGTAAGATCATTTATTTCGTCCGTGAAGGTGTCCTGTAAATGCTCTGGAACATTAGCCTTGGTGATATGACTGGGGCGGGTCCGGGAGGTATGGATAAAGGTACCACCAGTTCTGCCGGCTCGATTGACGATTTCCTCGGTCAGGATTTGATAATTCTTGCTGTTATCAGCATTTTTGTCACGAATTATCTCAATCGCCCCGGCCCAGCCCCGGCGA